>CAJXLD010000017.1 GCA_913055595.1 uncultured Altererythrobacter sp. | reverse complement strand
CTTCCTCGTAGCTGAACGCATAGGACGGATTGCCTCCACCATCGGTCGCATTCGTGCCAGTAAACGAAGGAGCATCATTCACGTCCGTTTCCGACAAGGTGATCGTCTGGGCGATTACATCTGAACCATCATCGGCAAAAACAGTAATTGTTCGCGAATTAGGCAAAGTTTCATAATCGTTCGGAACAGAATTCGAAACGCCCGTAGACGTGAGCGATATCTGGCCGGTCGAGGAGTTAATCTCGTACCACCCGTTCGAATTACCCGACGCTATCGAATAAGAAACGGAACCCGTCGCATTTACGGTTTGAACTGTTCCAATAACGTCGGCATCTGCAGAGTTTTCGGCGTAATCAAAGGAGCCTGACGACGAGAACGTAAATGAGCTTGAACCTGGCCCAGGAAAGAAACCGTTCAATGCCGTAACCGAATTGCCAACATTCAAGCTACCATCCAAACCATCGGGTAGCAGCGATGAGAAGCTCAATGCGCTCTGAGGGAACTGCAAAATGTAGGTCTTGTTTCCGCCATTTGGCGGCGTGTAGCCATCATTCTGGGGAGTAATGGATGTGAAGCCGATCCACTCAAAGCCCCCGCCGGACTTGTTTTTGGTCCAACTCATTTCCGCCGGGAAGGAGAGCGTGGATCCATCATCGTAGTAGATGGTTAGGGTAACAGTCGTAAGAGTCCCTGAACTCCCACCCCAGTTCCCATCGTCTGTCTGCTGACTGATGGACATCGACGATATACCAAGCGACGAGTAAAGCTCGGCATTTGATGTACGGTTCGGATTATTGGAATATTCTGCGATCGCTCCGCGATCGAACTCTGCCGTCAAGGTAATAGTCGACTGCGCCGAAACAGGTTCGACAATCAGAAACGACAGCGTAATCGCTGAATAACCCAGCAATTTCTTCACTATGTGAACCCTTAAGGTGGCAACCTAAGGGAAACTACGCAGTGGAAGTAAATTCTCTGTTAAGGATGGTTGTTATGAGTTCTAACCATCGGATCTAGCGCGGTTATTCTGAAAGAGTTTAGCGACCTGCCAGCTGAAATAAACGAATTGAGCCTCAGCATCCCAAGCCTGTATATCAATCTGCTCCAATGCTCAGCCACCAGTCTTCATTTTCAAGATACCAACGCAAGGTCCCACCAAGGCCGCCCGCGAAATCAAGCTGTGGCACATAGCCAAGCTCGGTCCTCGCCTTGCGCTCGTCGATGGCATAGCGACGGTCGTGCCCCGCACGATCGGTGACAAATGTCTTGAGCTCGGCGGTTGAACGTCCCTGCGCGGCGGGCGCATCGGGATAGCGTTCGGCCAACCCTTCGATGTCCGAAAAGGCGCGGTCGACTTCGGCGCAAATGCGGTCGATCACCGCCATGTTGGGCAGTTCCTCGCCGCCACCGATATTGTAGGTCTCTCCCACTTTCCCCTTGGCCAGGCATGCCTCGATCCCACGGCAATGGTCTTCGACATGCAGCCAGTCGCGCACATTCATCCCGTCACCATAGATCGGTAACGGCCTGCCCGAGAGGGCATTGAGCAGGAACAACGGAATGAGCTTTTCGGGATATTGGTAGGGCCCGTAATTGTTCGAACAATTGCTCGTCGTCACTTCCAGCCCAAAAGTGTGGTGATACGCGCGCACGAGATGATCGGACGATGCCTTGGACGCCGAATAGGGCGAATTGGGCGCATAGGCGGTGGTTTCGCTGAAGGCGGGATCTTCCGGGCCAAGCGATCCGAACACCTCGTCGGTCGAGATATGATGGAACCGGTGCGGTGTGCCGCTGCCTTCATCCAGCCACAGCTTGCGCGCGGCTTTCAGCAGGCTGTTGGTGCCGAGGATATTGGTCTCGATAAAGGCGTCGGGCCCGCTGATCGAACGGTCGACATGGCTCTCTGCGGCAAAATGCACGATGGTGGCGATGTCGCGCTCGCGCAGCAGCTTTTCGACCAACTCGGTATCGCGAATATCGCCGACGACCAGCTCTGCCTGCTCGACACCGGCAATGGTCGATTCATTTCCCGCATAGGTCAGGCAATCGAGCACGGTCATGGCATCGTCGGGGTGTGTTTGCGCCCAGTAATGGACGAAATTGCCGCCGATAAAGCCAGCGCCGCCGGTGACCATCACATTAGCCAAGGCTCTTTTCCTCTTCGAGCATGCGCCGCAGATTGGCACGCCAGTCTGTATAGCCGTCTTTCAGTAAATCGCGCGTTTCGCTGCAATCGAGCAGCGAAAAGGCGGGGCGTTTTGCGGGCGTGGGGTAGTCGGCGGTGGTGATGGCGCGGATGAGAGTGGTGCGGTCGAGTAGGCCCAGCTCCAGCGCTTCCTCTTGAATGGCCGTGGCAAATCCGTGCCAGCTCGTCTCGCCTGCATCGCAATGGTGGAAAGTTCCGGATGCGCCTTGCTCGACCAGCGCCCAGATGACTTCGGCGAGGCCCGTCGCCCAGGTGGGAGCGCCGACCTGGTCCGCGACCACACCGATATCGTCGCGCTCACGCATCAGGCGCAGCATCGTACGCACGAAGTTCGCGCCGCCCGCGGCATAGACCCACGCGGTCCGAATGAGCAGGTCCGTGGGACGTAGCACGTCTTCGCCTGCCGCCTTGCTGCGGCCATAGGCCGAGAGTGGGTTGCGCGTGTCGGAAGGGCGATAGGCGCGGGTGGATGTGCCGTCGAAAACGAAGTCGGTCGAGACATGCACCAGCTTCCCGCCCGTCTCTTCCAGCGCGGCGACCATGGCGGCCACGGCATCGGCATTGATGGCATGGGCCAGCGCCTCTTCGCTTTCGGCCTTGTCGACTTCGGTATAGGCTGCGGCATTGATCAGCACATCGGGGCGGCTGGCAAGGATGCGCGCACTAATGGCATCTGCGTCGGTCAGGTCGAGATCAGCCCGGCCCAGCGCCTCCACTGTAACGCCTGCGGGCGCTGTTCTCTGCAAGGCGCGGCCCAGCTGGCCTTGCGCGCCGGTGAGCAGCGCCTTCACGCGAAGGTCTCGACGCTCGCCAGCGGCAGGCCTTCACAGTCTTTGCCCGAAAGCTTGGGTTCGATGCCGTCCAACGGCCATTCGATCGCCACCTCGGGATCGTCCCAGGCCAGGCAATGCTCGTGCTGCGGGGCATAGGGCGTCGTGGATTTGTAGAGGAAGTCGGTTCCGTCTTCGAGCGTCAGGAAGCCATGCGCGAAGCCTTCGGGAATCCAGAACATCCGCTTGTTGGCAGCAGAAAGTTCGACGCCGACCCATTTGCCGAAATTGGGGGAGGAGCGCCGCAAATCCACCGCCACATCGAAAACCGCGCCATTCACCACGCGTACCAGCTTGCCCTGCGCGCCGGGGTTCTGGAAATGCATGCCGCGCAGCACTCCCCTGTCCGAACGGCTGTGATTGTCCTGCACGAATACGAGGTCGAGCCCCGCTTCGGCAAATTTTGCCGCGTTCCAGCTTTCGAGGAAGAAGCCACGCTCATCGCCGAAGACCTGCGGCTCGATAATCAGTGGGCCTTCGATGGAGCAGGGGAGAATCTTCACCGGCGGCCCCTCACCGCTCAAGCAATTGCATCAGATATTCGCCATAGCCCGATTTGCGCAAAGGCTCGGCGATGGCTGCCAGCTGCTCATCCGTGATGAAACCCTGCCGCCAGGCGATTTCTTCCGGGCAGCTGATCTTGAGTCCCTGCCGCTCCTCGGTGATGCGCACATATTGCGCGGCATCGAGCAGCGAGCCATGCGTGCCGGTATCGAGCCAGGCGAAGCCGCGCCCCATAATCTCTACATTGAGCGCGCCGTCATCCATGTAGAGGCGGTTGAGATCGGTGATCTCCAGCTCTCCGCGCGCGCTGGGTTTGAGATCCCGTGCGCGATCGACCACTGTCTCGTCATAGAAATAGAGGCCGGTCACGGCGAAATGCGATTTGGGCTTGGCGGGCTTTTCCTCGATCGAGGAAGCGCGGCCATTTTCGTCGAATTCGACCACGCCATAGTCCTGCGGGTTCTTGACCCAATAAGCGAAAACGCTGGCACCGCTTGGCCGTGCATTGGCATTGCGGAGCAGTTCAGGAAGGCCATGGCCGTAATAGATGTTGTCGCCCAGCACGAGTGCACTCGGCCCGCCGTGCACGAATTCGGCACCGATATGGAAGGCTTGCGCCAGCCCATCCGGGCTAGGCTGAACTTCGTAGGAAATCTGCAGACCCCAATCCGAACCATCACCCAATACGCGCTGGAACTGCGCGCTATCCTCAGGTGTAGTGATGACGAGGATCTCGCGAATGCCCGCCAGCATCAGTGTGGTGAGCGGGTAATAGATCATCGGTTTGTCATAGACCGGCATAAGCTGTTTGGAGACGCCGCGCGTGAGCGGATAGAGACGCGTCCCGGACCCGCCTGCCAGAATGATGCCTTTACGAATCATATGATTGACGCTCGCCGCCCGCTGCCCAAAACTTGGCTTTGCTGATTCGCAGCTATGGCGAGGGGCGTCAATTGCCAAGTCGGAAGCTGGAAATGCCAAACAGCGACCGCATGATGGCTGGTGTCGATAAAGTGAAGGTTTGCAATTCAGTCCGATTTGGACCAAATTTGGCTCTTGCAGGGGGCAAACGCTGAATAGTTATGAGTCGCGAAGCCAAATCAGAACATCTTGCTTGTCACAATTGGATCGAAGCCTTGAAGGTTTTGGGGCGCGACAGCCAATTGGCCAGCACAGGAGAGGCGGACGACTTGGTACGTCGCCTTCATGCAGTCGTCTCTATTGCTCCAATCGAGTTTGCTGAGATATTTCCCGTCCAGTGTGACGAAGAAGCTTTGGATAGGATCTTGGAGGTTGGCGCTACGGAAAGCGCTGCTCGGAGGGTTCTAGAAGGCAAAATCAATTACCTATTGAGTCATCCCATTCGTCATGATGCTGTAGCGACGGTGAGCATACCCGGCTACCTTGATCATGAGCAATCTGCCGCAGGAAGTTGTGAAACAAATGCTTTTGTTGCAGCTCTTTCGTTCGCTCTTGCAAACGCGGGAGCAAGATTGAATCCGGCAAACGACCACGATTTTGTTGTCAACTAGCCAGTCCGCCTTCAAACGCTATCCTGATAGCTGAAGCACTGCATCCACAACCGAGTTTTCGCACCGTATTCGCCCGGTGGATCTCAACGGTGCGTGGGCTGATATCTAGAACCTTTGCGATGTCTTTGTTTGACATGCCGGAGGCCAATAACCTCAAAACTTGTTCTTCACGTTGACTAAGCTTTGCGATCAGCTTCTTGGCACGCGCACTGTTTTCGCGTGTGACCTTAATGTCATGAATTCGTTCGCTGATGGTCGCCAAACGTTGGCGTACAGCTTCATTTGTAATTGGAAACGGCAAGTAGTCGATGACGCCAGACACCAACGCGTCGACAATGCGTGTTGACTCAGGATTCTGCCGATAAGCAACAATGGGTAGCCACTGAAATCGTTCTTCGAACAGACTCAGAATTCGATCCACCAAGACCCCATCATCGTGAACCAGCAAGAGCCCTCCACGTGGCCAAGCAGCCGCTAGCTCTCCAGGATCGGCATAGGGCTCGATGTGATCAACATATTCCGAAATGCTCGAAACAATGCTGGCTCGGCGATTATCGTCCTGATCAATCAGATTGAGAAATATGCCGTCTTCCATGCATAATATCCTATTCACACTTCCCGCCAAACAAATAGCGTCCGTATGAACACTTATGGTATTTTTCTTATCCAAATCGGTTGATAACCCATAGGTGAATTCACCTATAAATCAGCCTATGTCGGCTGTTTTACGACTCTCATCACAAAAGAAAAATTCATCGGAAATGGATGTTTTTCTTTGAAGGTAGAATCTGTGAACGTACACTTCAATGAGACAAGACACCATCGCGCTCCTAGCCTCATCGGTGAGACACAACTCTTTTACTCGCAGATCTGTTTTCGAAGGAATCCGAGCAAGGTGACCTGCTTCTTCAAGCACAGTGATCCAACGCAGAGCTGTAGTCGAAGGAACATTGGCAGCAATGCAAGCACTTGAAACTGAAATCGCCTCACCACACTGATCTTTCTCAAATATGTCGAGAAGGATGTCCCAAGCGGGCTCGCCGAATAGCGCACAGTCAAAATGGCGCGCACGCGCACTTCGTTCCCGATAGAGCAAGCGAGCGATTTGGATCAGGGCACCCTTGGGGACTTTCTGAACCGGAGGCTCGTCATTATGTGGGGCGGCAGCATCAATCTCATCAGCAGTCTCGAGCAACTGGAAGGCCATTTCACGCAATTCATAAGCGTATTGCTGCCGCTTTTGCTGGATCACAAAATCACTCCCTCCCGCACGCTATAAATCCTCTGGCCACCAACTATGAGATGGTCGAGGAGCTCAATTTCTAACGCTGCAGCTACGGTCGCCAGTCGTTTGGTCGTTTCAACATCCTCTTCGCTCGCAATTGGATTGCGCGAAGGATGGTTGTGGACGAGAATTAAGGCTGCCGCCCCAAGGTCGAAAGCGCGCTGCAGCAAACGGCGCGATTGCAAATGCAGGCGTTTGGTAGATCCTCCAGAAATACACTCTTCGCGAATGAAGATTCCAGACGGATCCAGATAGATCACGTGGAGCTCCTCTTCGCTAAGGCCTGCGAACTTTCCGACCAGATATCGATGTAACCCGACGTCACGACATTCGACAGTCTGCCCAACCAGCTCTTCTCTGACCCCAACTAGATATAAGCTACGCGCCGCGGCGATTGCCGCTGCAACAGCCCGATCGCCTGATGCGATGGTTATCGCTTCTTTAGACGCCGCCAATAATCTTCCTATTCCCCCAAAATGCACCAAGAGTGTTTGCGCTAGCTCATCGGCACGTGCGCCAACTATTGGTCGGAGGAGGTCCGCCAGGAGCGGTAATTGCCGAAGCGGCGAAGCCTGCGCAGATGTGCAATAAGTCCGATCCCGAATATCAGGATCTGCATCCAGAATGGCAGGGCATAAATTGCGTAATATGCCTTGGGTTCGATGATTGAGCTGATTCCTCTGCCCAAATGCATGAGAACCGAAATCAACTGTGCTCCGAGCAGCCATATCGTATAGATCCTATTTGCTCTCATCGCGATAATGGCAAAAGCTACAAACCCAGCGAAGTCAACGAGAAGCAAGCCGTATTCGACGTGCATCCATTTGAGCATACCGTCTTGGATTTCGATGACGGTGTAGCCATAAGCTGCCACAATCATCCCAACCAGCGTTGCCCCTACTGCCTTTTCGGGTCCTGCCCCTCGCCAGAATGCAATTCCGGCGAGGATGAAGGTTATCGCGTATTGGAGATAAACCCACGCCATGCTCTGCTCCCAATCAGGAAAGAGAGCATGATCAACCGATTGGGTCAAAGCAATCAATCACGCTTTGATTCTTGCCTCAACGTCTTCCAGTACGCCGCTCGCTGGACACCTACCTGGAACTTCCGGCCCGTTCGTCACATCGATGAACTCCTTGCGAAGGCCAGAATGAACACGGGCGAGTTGCCCCATCGCTTTGACCAAGCTTTGCTCGGCCTCCTGCAGCCTCATCAACGTGTCCTGCGCCGCGTATTGCGGAACTTCAGTCTCTAGACGCGTTGCCATCATTGTTTGCTTTATGGCAGCATATGACGCGATAGTTTTGTTGGTAAGCTTCTCAGCTTCTTCAAGCTCGCGCGCGAAGCGCAATCCTGCAGAGGGAATTGTCAGCATTGGTTGCTCCCTGCTTCGGGCGGGCATCTCGCAGCCAACGCCAAATAATCCAGGAGGCAGCGAGCCGAATGCTAAAGCAAGCTTGGAACCAGACTGGCAATTGCCAATATGGTCAAAATGCTGACCACAAGTCCGACCGTAATGCCGACTGTGGCCACCCAGCGGAACAGCACAGCGTTTTCGCCGTCGAGAACCTCCGGGACGACTTTCGGCTCAGTTTGATCTTGCCAAGGCGCAAATGCTGAGAAAGGCATAGATGCGTCTGCAAGTTCAAAATCGGAACCGTTTTCATCCCGGACAAACTGATCGAGTTGTTTTGATTGATTTTCGAGGTGAAAAAATAGACCTGCAACATTCTTGCAGGTCTCATCTTGATGCTGGTTTGTTGACTGGCTTTGCCAGGCCTTGAAGCGCCTTACCACCTCAGCACGCGTAGCACCTCCTGCGCGTCGCCTTAGCAGTTCAATTCTTTTGACAACTGCTGATTCTGACACCTCTAGTGCGGCCGCGATTTCCTTGCCTGTCCGCCCATCTGCCAAGAGCCGGAGCACATCCATTTGCTTTTCTGTGACTTCATCGAAGTTCAGACCAAATGTCGAATTCTCTTGAATAGACACAGCCTAATCCGCTGATTCTAGGGCAGACGGAACCTCCAATGACATATCCATCCAGTGAACCATAGCCATTGTCGAGCACCACCTCTTCGGTTCGAGTCCCAATTTAGAACACTAATCGACATGGAAAGATAGGCTGCCGCTTGGCTATGCCCACAACAATCCAATCTGCAGAAGAGCATCTTGAGCTCGGCGGTCGTCCCGACTGTATCATCCTCAGTGCTATTGCGTACCAGTTCAGTTCGCCAGGGTACGCCCACCTCCAATCGTCCAAACCGATCGCCAACGCCCAAGCAAATGCACGACCGATGTCATTGCCGGCTATATTGATCCGTTAATGCGAAATCCCGTTAGGTTCGCACAGTCGTTTGTGTGTCGATGAGCCAGCCAGCGAATTGCTCAAACGGGAGCTGAGAATGGAAATTCAGCCCCGTAGAGCCATTGCGTTGCCAACGAACCAGAGCCTTTCTGGCGCCCAAGGACCACAGATCAATGCTGACCTCTGTCTCCATAGATAAATGGACTCCCGAGACCTTCACGCCACGCTGCGAGATATCTCGAACCGTCACGGGCAGCGATCGTCCCTCGAAATTGATTATCGTCTCACAATCAATCGGAATTCTTGGGGACCGCGCGGTTCTGCCTGCTTCACTTTCAGACCCTGTCGCACGAAGCATCTTGTCGACATCCAACTCATCATAGAATTGGACCCCAACTATTCCCTCCTTGGACCAGGCAACCGTACCTGAAATTGCGAAATCTGAGTCGAAATGAATCACAATTCCAGCACCTTCTGCGAAGGATGCGTAAATTTGCGCCGCCAGTCCACGCGGTGAAAGGTTACGTATCAGGCAAATTCCTGCGAAATCATCGATCTCGACCATTGCGGGTCGATAGACAGATGTGATCCGTCCTTCACCTCTTTGGACCCAATCAGTCCGCCCGCTCATCCGTAGGATATCCGGCAATTCGCCCATCCAAATTTCTCCTGTCGATCTTTGAAGGTCTTCTGCACTAACTGACGCTCACGATCCTTCTTCAGGTCTTTCAATGGGTCGTGCCACTTGGAAACGTCATACCCAATCCATGACGCAGTCACCGAAGAGAGGCGCACCGCAAACCATGCGTCTCTGTTTAGAAGATAAAGTCGACAAGATAGATAATGCGAGCATACGAGAAAATACGGTGAATTTGTCAGCTTCAAAGTTAACAATTCGGCAGCAATTAGAGAATGTTAGGCAAAAAGAATTGAGGTTGTTATGATGATGAAGTAGCCAATTAGAAGTATCGCGAATGCAAGATCAGCAAGCCGGCTACGCTTCTCTTGGCCAGTCCGGCTCCATTCCGTCACTGATCAATACTCCAATCGACTGTCCGCTCATTGGTCGTTAGCGGACAAAAAAAGCCCCCGCCGAAGCGGGGGCCTAAAGAGGACCGAGGTGGGAAATCGGTTCGGTCCGGGTCGCATTGCCACTAATGACACCAACCTGATGCCGGTTGGTAAACCTGTCCCTAGGCATTTTTGCTGACCTTGGATTGTGTTCCGACAAAGAGCGAGGCAGCCACCAGCTCGGCTGTTAACATCAGATCCCATCATTGTCGTTTCTCAGGTCGCGGCCGAAGCCTGGTTCTCCGCGTCGAAGTGGGGTTATGCCTGCACGCCGAGACCGTTTTCATTGCTAATCTGCACTTATCCATTAACTATTTGAAATAATGTAGGTTTGATTCTCAATAGTGGCGGACTCCTCGACGCCTGATCCCCAAATTTGTGGTGGAGTCGGTGTGGTTTAGCGCCGTGCTGCGGCATAGCGCGCAATCTGGGTGAGTGACTGGGCCAAGAGCAGTTCTGCTGCCTGGCTATTGGCCAGCAGGGCGCAATGCAATTCGCTCAGCCGTTGCACCAGACGGTCCAGCTTCTTGGCCGGCCAGCGCCGCAGCTGGATACCCAAGTCGCGCTTGTCGCGAAAAAACACCCGCTGCTGGTCGAGCAGGGCATTGATATCTCCGCCCGGCTGCAGCTTGGCGGCAAGGCTGGCGAGCTGCGCGGCCCGGCGTTCCAGCGCCAATGCCACACCGACGGGGTTGAGGCCCACTTCGTGCATGCGGCGCAATTCCTGCGGCAGCTTGCGCACCTCGCCCGAGAGCACCGCATTGACCAGCGGCATGAAGCCGTCTTCCTCGGTGCTAGCGCCGATCTCCGCATGTGCGGCGACGTCGGCCAGCTTGGGCGATTGTGGCGATGCGTCGAGATAAAGCGCCAGCTTCTCCACTTCGGACTGGGCGAGGCGGATATCGAGATTGGCCCCGCGGGCGATGCGTTCGGCCAGATCACCACCCAACCGCAGGCCAGCCGCATCGGCCATTGAACGCACCTCAGCGGTGACCGAGCGCAGGTCAGGCGGATAGAACATGGCCACAAGCCCGTCATCGCGTTTCAACAGCAGCTTGGCGGTGCGCGACTTGTCGGTGGCCGAAGTGGCGACAATGAAAATGGGGCTGGCACCATCAGTTTCGCCCAGTTCAGCCATTTCGATGAAAGTCTTCACCGCGTCATGCGCTTCCTCACCGGAAACCCGCGCGAAGATGTGGCTCGCGCCGCCAAAAAGCGATGTCGAGCGCGCCTCGTCAACAAGGCGCGAAGGATCGGACTTCAGATCGCTGCCGGAAAGTTCGATCCGCTCGGTCGGGCCGGGCAGCATGGCGATAGCCTTGGCAGCGGCGGCAGATGCGCCCGCTTCATCCGGGCCGCAGAAAAACCAGATCGCGCATTTGCCGGCGGCGCGCTGCGCCACTGAGAGGAAGTCTCTCTGCGTCGCCTTCACTGCGGCTCGCTCAACGCCAGCGTGAGGCGCGAGACGATGCGATCGGCCACTTGCTGGGCGAGATTTTCCAACGCGGTCTGTTCGGCGGCGATGGTGGCATATTCGGAAGAAACCACGTCGATACCGGCATCCGAACCGGCGGTCGCGTCGACCATGATCATGCCGCTGTCGAGATCCACCAGCTGATATCGCGCGCGCAGTGTACGGCGCTCGCGCCCAATTGTATCGTCGGTAAGGAGGCCCAGCCCTTCGAGCTCGTCATCGAGCAGCACGTCGAGGCGATAGCGTGGCGTTACGCTGACATTGGCCTGTCCCAGCCGGTCCTCCAGCGCATTGCGCACCAGCCAGCCTTCCTGTCCTTCGATCGGCGATACCTCGACGGCTGCAAGCCCCTGCGCCACGGCGCCATTGGCGCCCCCGGCATAGATCGGTCGCAAACCGCAGGCAGAAGTTGCCGCCAGCAACCCCAGAGCCAGGCCAAGGCGCCCCGCCTTCATCATGTGACGATATTCACCAGCCTGTCGGGCACCACGATCACCTTTCGCACTTCGGCTCCGTCGATCGAACGCTGGACCTTCTCGCTCGCGAGCGCAAGCGCCTCCAGCTCTTCTTTCGGCAGTCCCTTGGCGACGGTGAGCGTGTCGCGCAATTTGCCCTTGTGCTGCACAGCTATGGTCACTTCGTCCTCGATCAGCATTGCGGGGTCGAAGGGCGGCCAGGCGGCGGTGGAGACCAAACCATCAAAGCCCGCTTCCGACCAGGCTTCTTCGGCAAGATGCGGCATCATCGGAGCAACCATGAGCATAAGCGCGGCAATCGCCTCACTGCGCGATGCGGAAGGCTGGGCTTTCTCGACAACGGAAGTCAGCTCATAGAGGCGCGCGACCGCCTTGTTGAAGCTGAGTGCCTCGATATCCTCGCCCACTGCGGCAATGGTCTGGTGCATCTTGCGCGCAACGGCCTTGTCTTCGCCGGTCGCGTCAGGATCGTACTGACCAAACAGCCGCCACAGGCGCTGGACGAAACGGCCGCAGCCCTCGATCCCGGCTTCGGACCAAGGCAAGTCACGCTCGGGCGGGCTGTCGGAGAGCATGAACCAGCGCACGGCATCGGCACCATAATCGGCAATGATGTCTTCGGGGTCGACGACGTTCTTCTTCGACTTGGACATCTTGATGACCTTGCCCACCAGCACAGGTTGGTTGGTCGCAATCTCGAAAGTTTGGCCGCCTTCTTTGCGCACTTCAGAGGGTTCTAACCACCTTGTGAACGCCTCTGCGATCTTGTCCTTCCGTTTCTCACGCACGGAATAGGTCTCATGCGTGACCATGCCCTGCGTGAACAGGCTGGCGAAAGGCTCGGTTACATCCAGCAGCCCGCAATGCGCCAGAGCGCGGGTCCAGAAGCGGGCATAGAGGAGGTGCAGGATCGCATGCTCGATCCCGCCGATATATTGCTCGACCGGCAGCCATTTGGCGACTTCGGTCTTGTCGAACGGCTTGTCATCCGGCTGGCTGGCGAAGCGCAGGAAATACCAGCTCGAATTGACGAAAGTATCGAGCGTGTCGGTCTCGCGCTCGGCCTTGTGGCCGCATTTCGGGCAGTCGACATGTTTCCATGCAGGATGGCGTTCGAGCGGATTGCCCGGTGTCGAAAAGTCGACATCCTCTGGCAGCGTCACCGGCAGTTGCTCCTTGGGCACGGGCAACACGCCGCAAGCATCGCAATGAATGAAAGGGATGGGCGTGCCCCAATAGCGCTGGCGCGAAACGCCCCAGTCGCGCAGGCGCCACACCGTCTTGCCTTCGCCCCAGCCTTCGCTTTCGGCGCGCGCGATCACCGCGGCCTTGGCCTCCGCCACGCTCATCCCGTCGATGAAACCGGAATTGACGCAGACCCCGTCGCCAGCCTCTGCCTCGGTTAGCGGCGCGTCGGCCTGATCGGCGCTGGCAGCGATCACTCGCACAATCGGCAGGCCATATTTGGCCGCAAAATCGAAGTCGCGCTGGTCGTGGCCGGGTACTGCCATGATCGCGCCGGTGCCGTAATCCATCAGCACGAAATTGGCGATGTAGACGGGCAAATATTCGCCCGTGAAGGGATGCTTCGCACCAATGCCGGTATCGAAGCCGAGCTTCTCCGCCGTTTCCAGTTCGGCCGCCGTCGTGCCACCCTGCTTGCACAGCTCGATGAACTTGGCCGCATCGCAATTGCTCGCAGCGACGCCTTGGGCCAGCGGATGATCGGCCGCAACCGCTACAAAGCTGGCGCCGAATATCGTGTCCGGCCGGGTGGTGTAGACTTCAAGGCTTTCGCCATTCGAAAGATCGAAGGCGAATTGCAGGCCGGTGCTCTTTCCGATCCAGTTTTCCTGCATCAGGCGGACTTTTTCGGGCCAGTCCTCCAGATCGCCCAGGCCATCGAGCAAATCCTGCGCGAAATGGGTGATCTTGAGGAACCACTGGTTGAGCTTGCGCTTCTCCACCAGCGCGCCCGAGCGCCAACCACGGCCATCAACCACCTGCTCGTTGGCCAGCACGGTCTGGTCAACCGGATCCCAGTTCACCGCGCTTTCACGACGATAGACCAGGCCCGCTTCATACAGGTCTAGGAACAGCGCCTGCTCGTGCCCATAATATTCCGGGTCGCAGGTCGCGAATTCGCGGCTCCAGTCGAGAGCGAAGCCCAGCTGCTTGAGCTGGGCTTTCATCGTGGCAATGTTGTCATGCGTCCAACCCGCCGGGTGAACGCCCTTTTCCATCGCCGCATTTTCCGCCGGCATGCCGAAAGCATCCCATCCCATCGGATGGAGCACCTCATGCCCGCGCATCTTCTTGTAGCGCGCCAGCACATCACCCATCGTGTAGTTGCGGACATGGCCGATATGAATGCGCCCGCTGGGATAAGGGAACATCTCCAGCACATAACTCTTGGGCTTGTCGCTATTGCTGTCCGCCTCGAAACAGCGCGCCTCGTCCCATGCCCGTTGCCAACGAGAGTCGGCCTGCCCGGGGTCGAACCGGACATCGAAACGCGAATTGCTCATAAGAGAAGTCCTGCCGGCCCTGCGGATCAACCAATGGCGGAACGGCGCAGATCGCGCGCCTTGGTGAGGATGACGTCCTCGAGCCGCTGCACGGTGGATGCTTGTACGGGTGCCTCAACCCACACGCCATCGCGCAAGACCTGTCGGCTGGCGGCAACGCGCAGCGCATCGGCGCGCAGGTCCTGGTCGAGAATCGAAACCGAGAGTTTCACCCGCTCGTTCGGGCTGTCTGGATTGGCGTACCAGTCGGTCACAATCACCCCGCCCGCACTGTCTGCCTGCGTCAGCGGCATGAAGGAAAGCGTCTCCAGGCTGGCGCGCCAGAGATAGGAATTCACGCCGATATAGGTGATCTGCGATGCGGCAAGGTCTGCCCGAACGGCTCTATCCCCACCGCCGCCGCATGCAGCAAGGCCCAGAGCCATTGTGCCCAGCGCCAGCCCGCGGAGCATCTGCCGTGCGGTGTTTTTGCCAGTATTTGCCAAGCGGGTATTGAAGATTGCCATTATCGGTCCTGTGCTCACATCAAGAAAAGGCGCGAGTGTGCCTACAGCGCCTCTATAGCCCTCCAGCCGCAGGCGGCAAGGCGAAGCGCAAGCTCACCCCCAAATGCATGCCATTGGCGTGAACCGCAGCTTAATCGTCCGAAATTGCTGTGGAGCCTCGGCAACACTTTGAAAAAACACTCCGGGATTTTTGCGCTCTACTGGCAAAAGGCGCGCAAAGGTCCTACAAAATGAAAAGAGGAAGAGACTCGAACAGCAGGCATGATCAGGAACTGTTCATAACTGCTGTGGCATCATGCCAGCAGGAGTCGCGGTAAGGACAGGAATATCGTGGGCAAGCACGACGCATCGGGGGTTAAGGGCCGTCTGGCCGTCGGCATTGCCGGCGCCGCGCTCGTCCTTGGCATTCCTTCTGCGGGGCTTGCCGTTGGCCTGATAGATGATGGTAGCGAATTTTCCGCCCTGAAAACCATGGCAACTTTTACACCTGCTTCGGCAGACCCGGCGATGGCCCGCATGATGCAAGCGCGAGGTACGGTGGCCGGAATGGTCCGCTTCACACCGGCCGGACGGAGCAAGGATGCAGAGCGAGCGGTAACCGTGGCCGTCCGAGTGGATGACGAGGCGGTACAGGCCATCTCCGTTCGAAATGCCATCAACTCCGCGCGCGATAACGCAGCGCAAGAAGCCGCACCGCGAATCGCTTCCTCGCGCTACAATCTGGGCCTTGCCCGTGGCTATCGTAGCTTTGCCCAGGCGCCTGCGCTGTCGCAGCCGCTCAGCACGGCGGCCATTCCGGATCTTTCCGAATTCGAACCTTCGCCCGGCGTGCGCGAAGAACCAAGCCGGTTTGCTGCACGCATTGCACTGGGCGAGGAAGAGCGTCCCAACACACCCGCTCCACGCTCGCTGAGTGCTGTGGGCGATCAATCACTCGACGTCGCTGGCAGCTATCGCCTGACGCGCAACCTCGATGTTACAGCTGGTGTCCGCTACCAACAGGATCGCAACCGCTTGTCGCCGCTGCCCAATCTGGAGCAGCTGGACAGTCAGGCCGTTTATGTCGGTACGCAGTTCCGCTTCTGATCCTCGTCTGCGCCGAACTGCCGCTTGATTGCACCCCGCTGCGGCGGGGTTTTTCTTTGCCCGCAATCCGCCGCCTGCCTAAGACTGTGTGTGAGGGTCATACTCGATTCGATTGGAGATTTCTTGATGGCACGTGTGGCAGTTGTAACCGGTGGGACCAGGGGCATTGGCAGGGCGATTTGCGAGGCCTTGAAAGCAGACGGAATGACTGTGGTGGCCAATTATGCGGGCAATGAAGAGAAGGCGCGCGCCTTCACCGATGAAACGGGCATCCCCGCCTACAAATTCAATGTCGGCGATTTCGAGGAAACGCAGGCCGGTTGCGCGAAGATCGCCGAGGAAGTCGGTCCGATCGATGTGCTGGTCAACAATGCCGGTATCACGCGCGACGGTACACTCCTGAAGATGAGCTATGATGACTGGACCGAAGTACTGCGCATCAATCTGGGCGGTTGCTTCAACATGGCCAAGGCCTGCTTCGCGCATATGAAGGACCAGAAATGGGGCCGGATCATCAATATCGGCTCGATCAACGGTCAGGCCGGGCAATATGGTCAGGTCAACTATGCCGCCGCCAAGAGCGGTATCCACGGTTTCACCAAGGCGCTGGCACAGGAGGGCGCACGCTACGGGGTGACGGTGAACGCCATCGCTCCGGGCTATATCGATACCGACATGGTCGCCGCCGTGCCGGAGAATGTGCTCGAAAAGATCGTCGCCCGGATTCCCGTCGGCCGGCTGGGCCATGCAGACGAGATCGCCCGCGGCGTCAGCTTCCTCGCTTCGGAGGATGGCGGCTTTGTCACTGGGTCAACCCTGTCCATCAATGGCGGCCAGCACATGTATTGAGGCTGCTCGAATGGCAGACATCTACCATCCGCCCGTCAAACACTCCGTCGAAATCGCCGGTCACAAGACTTCGATCAGCCTGGAGCCTCTATTCTGGGAATTGCTCCAGGACGAAGCGAGCGCGCGTGATATTCCCGTCAATGCGCTGATCGCCCGGATCGATGCCGAGAGGATCAAGGCGGAAACGCCGCCCGGGCTTGCCAGCGCCATCCGCGTCTGGCTGATGACACAGCTGGTCGATGTACGTGTGACTGGGGCGTGACAATCACGGTTGACCCTGCCTCGACGTAGGCCCTATCTCGCAGC
>CAJXLD010000016.1 GCA_913055595.1 uncultured Altererythrobacter sp. | reverse complement strand
CGATGTCCCCGCCGTAGAACCCCTGGACATCCCAAAGATAGCCATCACCGCCCTCCCGGGCGCGATATTCCAGCCGGTCTCCCTGAAACCAGAAAAGCGTCCCGCCACTGACTTTGCGCACAACATCGTCGCGTGCGGCGGCCATTTTTTCTGCGCCAACGAACTGGTCGGCAGCGAATGTCGGACCTTGGAAGGCTTCGGGCGGAGGTGGACCTCGCGGGATGTCCTGCTCTGATCCGTGATCCATGGTGGAATGGTCCATCGGCGTCTCGGACTGATCGGAATCCATAGGCTGGTTGCCATGCGCGCCGTGATCCTGGGCGAGCACAGGTGAGGCCAGCAGGACCATGAAGGGAAGAGCAAGAAGCGCTTTCATTGCCCGTCTCCATCGTCTTGCAACGGCCTGACGGTGACGACCTGAAACATGCCCGAATGCATGTGATACATGAGATGGCAGTGGAACGCCCAGTCGCCCGGTTCGTTGGCAGTGAGATCGAATGTCGCGCTGCCGCCCGGCTGGACGATCACCGTGTGCTTGAGCGGTTGGAACCCATCGTGCCCGTTCACCAGCTCGAAAAAGTGGCCGTGCAGGTGGATCGGGTGCGCCATCATCGTATCGTTGACGAGCTTGACCCGCACACGCTCGTTAAAGGCAAAGCGGATCGGATCGTCAGTGACGGCAGAGAACTTCTTGCCGTCGAACGACCACATGTAGCGTTCCATGTTGCCCGTGAGATGGATTTCCTTGAGTCGTGTAGGACGCCGGGTATCCGGATTGGGCTGCGCCGCAATAAGCTGGCTATAGGTCAGGACACGGTGGTCGACATGATCGAGCCCAAGACCGGGGAAGTCCATGCGATCGACCGGATTCATCGCCACCATATCGACACCCGGGCCTGCCTCGACAAAGTTCGGCAGCAAGGACGTGTCGCGCATGCTCATGCCCGACATATCCATTTCACCTGACGATCCGTGGTCCATGCCTTCCATGGTGGAGCCATGGTTCATGCCCATGTCGGCCATGGTCAGGAGTGGCGGTTCTCGCAGCGGCGGGACTTCGGCGCGCATGCCCGACTGGGTGGAAAGCATCGCCAAACCCATGCCCGAACGGTCCATTGCTTCGGCGACGAAGGCGAAGGCATCGGCCCCCTGCGGTTCGATCAGCACGTCATAGGTCTCGGCACTGCCGATCTGGAATTCGTCGACCTCGACCGGCTGTACATCCTGCCCGTCGGCGGCGATCACAGTCATGGCAAGACCTGGAATGCGGACATTGAAGAATGTCGTCGCCGCGCCATTGATGATCCGCAAGCGAATTCGCTCGCCGCGTTCATAAGCCAGCTCCAGTCCGTTTTCGGGCTCGTGGCCATTGATCAGGTAGGAATAGGTCGATCCGGTCACATCGGCGATGTCGGTGGGCATCATCCGCATGCGCGCCCACATGCGACGTTCTGCTCCGCTCAATTGGTAATCGTCGGTTGCTGTCGTCCTGCTATAGTTGAAATACTCCTCGCCCAGCTTGAGCTTCCGCAAGATCGTGTGCGGGTGCATGGGCGACCAGTCCGAGAGCAGCAGCGCATATTCGCGGTCATAGTGGTGAGGCGATGGCGTTGCCGGGTCGATAATGAGCGGACCGTAATGGCCCATGGGTTCCTGCAGCGTATGCGCGTGCCACCAATAGGTGCCCGCCTGACGAATGGGGAACTCGTAACGGAACGTCTCGCCCGGCTGCACGGCGGCCATGCTCACGCCGGGAACGCCGTCCATCAGGAAGGGCACAAGCAAACCGTGCCAGTGGATCGAGGTTTCGTCTGAGGAATTGTTGACAAGGTCGACTGTCAGGTTCTGGCCTTCGCGCAGGCGCAGAAGCGGTCCTGGGATGGTCCCGTTGACGGTTACCGCCGGGCCGACGCGCCGGCCGGTGGAAAGCGTCGCATCTTCAACGGTCATGATAAGATGCTCGCCCGAGAGGACATCGCTTCCCTGGCGCGCGGCCAAGCCCCCATGTGCGCCGCGCGCCCATGCAGGCATCGATGGGGCGAGACCAGCGGCCCCGAGCGCGAGGCCAGAGCGGGACAGGAACTTCCTGCGGTCGATCATGGGGTCAGCGTCCCTGCTTCTCGAACAGGGAAACGAGCTCGTCAAACTTCTGCTTTTGCTCCGCCTTATCGCCGGAAGCGATGGCGTCCTCCACGCAATGAGCCGCGTGAATCTTGAGTACTTCCGCGCGCGCTGAACGAAGTGCTGCCTCGACGGCGGAGAACTGCTGCAGGATGTCGATGCAGTAGCGATCCTCTTCCATCATCTTCGCGATTCCACGCGCCTGGCCTTCGATCCGCCGCATCCTGGCGATTTGCTTGTCGAACTTGTTTTGCATCGGGGACCCTTGTTGAATTTCAGTTCAGTTCCTACTATACCCCCCTAGGGTATAATTCAAGAGTCGAAAACATGACCAAACACGATCACAGCCACCACCAGCATGAGCATCATGCCTGCCACGCCAATGGCGGTGAAGCCGCCAAGGATGGCCGCTATGATACGGTGCCGGATGGTCATACAGGCGCGGTCTACACCTGCCCCATGCATCCCGAGGTGCGGCAGGTCACGCCCGGCTCGTGCCCGCTGTGCGGCATGGCGCTCGAACTTGAATCCGCTGCCCATGCGCAGAATGAAGGCCCCAATCCCGAGCTGGTCGACTTCACACGTCGCTTTTGGTTCGGTGCGGTCCTGACCATCCCGGTCCTGCTATTGGCGATGGGACCGATGGTGGGCCTCGGCTGGATCAGGGACGCTCTGGGCGAAGGCATGGCCCAAAGGGCGGAGTTGGTCCTCGCAACGCCCGTGGTGCTGTGGTGCGGCTGGCCCTTCCTCGAACGCGGCTGGAAGTCTTTCCTCTCGTGGAACCTCAACATGTTTTCGCTCATCGGCATGGGCGTTGTCGCTTCGTGGCTGTTCAGCGTTACCGCTGTGCTCGCTCCTGGCATCTTCCCTAGCGGATTTCGCGACATGCACGGCCATGTCCCGGTCTACTTCGAAGCGGCGGCGGTTATTGTTGTGCTGGTGCTGCTCGGCCAGCTCATGGAGTTGCGCGCTCGCGAAGGCACCGGCAAAGCAATCCGCGCGCTGCTCGACCTTGCGGCAAAGACTGCACGTGTGATCCGGAAAGATGGCAGCGAGGAGGAAATCCCGCTCGACCATGTCCAAGTCGGCGACAACCTGCGGGTGCGTCCGGGCGAAAAGGTCCCGGTCGACGGCGAAATTCTCGAAGGACGTTCTTCCATCGACGAGAGCATGATCACGGGCGAACCCGTCCCGGTCGAAAAGACAGCGGGCGATGCTGTCACCGGGGCAACCATCAACGGCACGGGCAGCCTTGTGATCGAAGCCAGGCGTGTCGGCGCAGACACCATGCTCAGCCAGATCGTGGAGATGGTCGCCAAGGCCCAACGCTCGCGCGCACCGATCCAGAAATATGCAGACAAGGTCGCTGGCTGGTTCGTGCCTGCCGTGATCGGGGTGGCCGTGCTGGCCTTTATCGGCTGGGCGATCTGGGGCCCTGCACCAGCTCTCTCCTATGCGCTGATTGCGGCGGTTTCCGTTCTCATCATCGCCTGTCCCTGTGCGCTCGGACTTGCGACGCCGATGTCGATCATGACCGCGACCGGGCGTGGAGCGCAGGCCGGCGTGCTGATCAAGAATGCTGAAGCGCTCGAACGCTTCGAGAAGATCGATACGCTGATCGTCGACAAGACCGGCACGTTGACCGAAGGCAAGCCGAAGCTGGTCGCGGTCATGCCCGAAGATGGGTTCGACGAAGACGAGATATTGCGCCTTGCCGCGACGCTAGAACGTGGCTCTGAGCATCCTTTGGCAGAGGCAATCGTCTCCGGCGCTGAGGGGCGTGATATCCAACTGGGCACTGCAAAGAATTTCGAGGCTGTCACGGGCAAAGGTGTGAAAGGTTCGGTAGACGGCAAGTCTGTCGCGCTCGGCAATCTCAGACAGGTGGAGGACCTTGGCATCGGGGTGCAAGGTCTGGCGGATCAGGCCAATGCTCGCCGCGACGAGGGCGAGACAGTGATGTTCGTCGTGGTCGACGGCGCTATGGCGGGCCTTGTCAGCGTCGCCGATCCGGTCAAGGAAACGACGCCCGCCGCCTTGAAGGCGCTGCACGATCTGGGCTTTCGCATCATCATGGCGACTGGCGACAATGAGCGGACAGCCCGAGCCGTCGCGGCAAGGCTTGGCATCGATGAAATTCGTGCCGACGTCCTGCCTGAGGACAAGGCAAAGATCATCCACGAGTTGCAACAAGACGGCCGCAAGGTTGCCATGGCGGGAGACGGGGTCAACGATGCTCCTGCGCTTGCCCAGGCCGATGTCGGCATTGCCATGGGTACTGGCGCGGACGTCGCGATCGAGAGCGCCGGAATCACGCTGGTGAAGGGCAATCTCGACGGGATCGTCCGTGCAAGGCGGCTAGCCCATGCAGCCATGCGCAATATTCGCCAGAACCTGTTCTTTGCGCTGGTATACAACGCGCTCGGCGTACCGGTGGCCGCAGGGGTGCTTTATCCCCTTGCTGGGATACTCATTAGCCCCATGCTCGCCGCTCTGGCGATGAGCGCCTCGTCGATCTCTGTGGTGACCAATTCCTTGCGGCTGAGAACGGCCGATATTTGAGACCTCTGAATGTCCGCTTTCTGCCTGGAAAGTGACCCATTCGGCCGTTGCTCATTTCCGTGATATTTGCCCTTTTGTAGGGAGAAAGATCATGAGGAAAGGGCAAGTTCTGATTGGCGCGGCGGTCCCGGCCCTGCTGCTGAATGCCTGTGGCGATCCGACAGATGAGGATTCTCCAGACTTGGCCTATGGTCCAGAAACAGAGGCGCAAGCCTATGTGCTGCGATCAGGAGAAGGTGAGGCACTTGGCGATAACAGGCTGATCAAGGCCAGCCCGAACAGTGGAACAAAGGCAGCTGTGGTAGTTCTCGATCAACTTCAACCCAGCTTTACGACAGGGCCGGACTTTCATCGCCACGATAATGCTGACGAGGTATTTTACGTCATCAGTGGTAAGGGAGCAGTGACGGTATCAGATCAAGAGCACGCGCTGGCGGCTGGAGACATCGCGTTCGTGCCAAATGGTATGAACCACATCATCTCGGTATCAAGCGACGGGCCGATGGAGTTGCTCTTCTTCCTCGACGAACCGGGGCTGGATGAATGGTTCCGCCTTGCACACGCCCAGTATTTCTCGACCGGCACCCCCTTAACCGCAGAAGCCTGCAATGAAATTGGAGATCGGCTGGCCATGACTTGTGTGGCGCGAGACTGATCACCCACCTGCAGGTTGTCCGCTTCTCTCCCGTTAGCGGGCGTTCTAAATCTGTGACGGTGGGGCTACGGGCTAGCGAACTGTCTTGATGAATGAAATGGCGACCGCGGAGATTGCGGCGATAGCTGCACAGGCAAGGAAAAGAGTTCCGAGAACGTTCTCGATTGTAGTCGCCTGGATCGCCATCAGTGTCAGCATCGGTGCGATGAATGCGGGTAATGTGTTGGTCAGGTTCATTACCCCCAGAAGCATGCCTCGGCGCGGGCTACCAGACACGAGCTGGGCCACCAAAGCCGTATCGATGGACAAGAACGCAGAGAGGCCGACATAGAAGACGGCATAGCCTACCATGAAGGTTGTTAGACTTGTCGCTTCCGACAAAACGGCAAGTCCCGCAGCAAATGCTGCTGCTGAGAGCGCCAAGGGAAGGCGCCGACCGGTCTTGTCGGAAAGCGCGCCAGCCAAGAAAGTCGCCAAAATCGCTGTGACCGATGCCGGGGCCGAGAGCGTTGCAAGCAGGTTGGACGCATTGCCGGATGTTCCTTCTGGCCCAGCGATCATTACGCGCGAGAGGAGAACATAAATATACCCCAGAACGAATGCGGCCCCCAATTGGATGGCAAGGCGCGCGCACCACGCAATCTGAAAGTCTGTTTGAGCCGCTTTTCCTGTTTCCCGATCTGATAATTCCGGCTCCGCTCGGTTCTTGAGCACGTCGCCCAATGGCCAAAACAGCAACAGGGGAGCGATGCAGACGAGCGCCAGAATTCCTGTCAACAGCACCGCCTCCGGACCGTCCGACGGAAAGTACCATCCTAACAGCACGACGGTTAGGCTGGCAGCGGGAAGAGCAGCATTCATGATGCCGCCCATCCGGCCCTTCAGGCGATCGGGAAAGTGGTCCGTCAACAATACGCCTAGAGGTGAAAAGGCGCAGTTGAGAGCTGCCTGGAAGAAGACCAAGGCCAGGAAGAGCTTCAGAAAGTCCTGGGCGAATGCCAGGAAGACATAGGAGAGGCCAAGGGCAGCCGTTCCGATTGCAATCAGGCCCCGACGGTTGGGTTTGTTCACTATCCAGCGATCGCTCAGGATCCCGGCGAGGATATGGGCAGCCCCCGCTACAATGGCTCCGAGCAGCAAGAGCCAGCTCAACGTTCCAGTAACGTCATCGGGCGCGATGCTTTCCACTCGACGCGGTAGCAGCAAGACGAGCAATGGAATGAAGGCAAGATGTACGCCAAGATAGGCAAGGCCATAAAGGGCCACGGAAGTGCGTGTGTTCTTGAGTTCCGCGATCACAGGGCGGGTTGCCTGGGGCCCGTCGTGGCGCGCTCGATCAGCCTGAAAGGAAGCTCATAACTGCCTACGGCATCCTTCCCCCGACTTATGTCTATCAGGCAGGCGCAAGCGCGAGCGATCATTTCGGAAGTCGGCTGACGGATCGCGGTGAGTGGCGGCACGCTGAAGCGGACGCCTGGAGTATCCTCGAAGCTGATGATGGCAAGGTCATCCGGCACGTTGAGGGAAAGCTTGTCCGCTACATGTAAGGCAGCGAATGCCATTTCGTCATTGTCTGCAATGATCCCCGTCGGACGATCGGGCGCGTCGAGCATTTCGAGAAGCAACTCGGCCGCAGTATCGAATTGGAAATTCGCTTTGGCCACCACGCCGGCTTCGACTTCAAGACCTGCTTCCTGCAATGCCTTCCGGAAACCCTCGACGCGCTTCTGCGAGCTCCCGTATTCCGGCGATCCGGCAAGGAAGGCCATCTTGGAGTGTCCTTGCCGCAGGAGGTGGCGAACAGCTTCTGCCGCTGCAGCATTCTCATCCATAAAGACATCGACGTAATCGGTCCCGGCGCTTCTGCCGACGCGTGCACAAGGAATGCCCCGGTTCGTGAGCATTCGGGCAAGTTCCTCGTTGTCGCTATGCGGAGGGGTCAGGATGATTCCGTCAGGCCGCAGCGAAGCGATCGAGTTGGACAGCTGCACAGGCGCCAGCTGGGGATCTGTGTCGATCAGTTCGAAAACGAGGTGATAACCTTCCTTTTCGCATTCGGTCATGCCGCCATACAGCATCTGGTCCACCCAGTCATTGCCGCGCCCTGCCTGCCAATTCTCCAATGTGCGTTGGCGGTCATTCACCGCGAGTATCAGGAATGAACGTCCGCCGCCCATGCGTCTGGCGGATAGGTTGGGAATGTAGCCGAGCCTGGCGATGGCTTCTTCCACCTTTTCCCGCACGGATTCCTTGACGTTGGGTCCCTTGTTGATGACGCGAGAAACCGTCTGGCGCGATACGCCTACGGCGCGCGCTACATCCTCGATCGTGACTTTTGCCTTGTCCGCCATTGCGCCCCTCTAACCCTCGAACCAGTGCCATATGGACTGTTCCGAGCAAGATAATCAAGCAAAATTGTGAACGTTCACTTTTTGCTTGTGAACGTTCACAATTTCGGGTATGTGAACGTTCACAAGATAGCAAGACCCGATTCGGGGAGGATTCAAATGCGCAAGATTTCAACCGCTCTGACACTTGGTGTTTCCGCCATTGCACTGGCTAACCCCGCCGTTGCTCAGGAAAGCGAGGCGCCCGCCGAAAGCACGGAAGGCATGGCAGAGTTCGAAGAGGGCAATGCCATCATCGTGACCGCCGACCGCCGCGAACAAAGCCTGCAGGAATATGCCGGTACGGCTGCCAGCTTCTCCGGCGAAGATCTGCGCGCGCGGGGCATCCAGGACATCACCGACTTCAATGATGAACTGCCCGGCCTGACCGTCGCCAACAATGGCGGCAATGTCGAAATCTGGATCCGCGGTGTTGGTTCCTCAAACAACACGGAATTGGGCGATCCGGCGGCGGCCTTCCACTATGACGGCGTCTATGTTCCGCGTCCTGCGGGCATTGGTTCAGCGTTTTTCGATATCGAACGCGTCGAAGTGAACGTTGGTCCGCAAGGTACGCTGCGCGGCCGCAACGCGATGGCAGGATCTGTCAACGCTATCGCATGGAAGCCGGGCCTTGGGGTTTGGGATGCCGAGCTGGAAGTCGGCTATGGTAATTATGACCACAAGGAATTCCGCGGGATGGTCAACGTGCCGATTGGCGACACCATGGCGTTCCGTTTTTCCGGCATGTATCTGGGCCACGACAGCTATTACAATAACGTCGGTCCGATCCAGAACATCGATGTCGCCGAGGCAGAAAATAACAAGGCTTTCCGCGCCCAGTTGCTTTGGGAACCCACAGATCGCCTCTCTATCCTGCTGGCAGGTGACTACATCCACGAAGAAGGTACGGGCTATACCGGCACCAATTACGCCAACCCGTTAGGCAATGGCATCGATCCGCGGGATATCGAAGATCCGCGGGACGTTATCGCCAATGCTTTCACGCCTATCCTCGACAACAAGCACTGGGGTTTGCGCGGTACTGTCGCTTATGAGGCGGAAGCCTTCACGGTTGAATTTACAACTAGCTATCGTGACCTGCTCGCCGATTACGACGCAACCACGCCGCTGACACCCTATTATCCTGGTGTGATGGACAATCTGGCGATGCGCGAAGACGTGTTGGCGGCGCCCCTTCCGGATGGCAGCCAGCCGTTGGTTGACCCGGGAATCGTCCTGAATGAAGTGTTCGACAACTGGTCCCGTTTCCAGTCGATTACCGACTCCGAGAGCTACTTCAACGAACTGCGCATCTTCAATTCGGATGGCCCATTCATCTGGTCGCTCGGCGGCATGTACTTCAAGGAAGACCAGCGCGCATTTCTCGGCTCGACCGGCGACCGCGGCCTGTTCTTCCAGGGCGTAGAATTTGTCATGCCCGATGTCGATGCGGAAAGCTGGGCCCTTTATGGCGATGCTACCTGGGAAGTCAGCGACAGGTTCCGCGTAACAGCGGGCATTCGTTACACCGATGATGAAAAGAGTCGTCAGGGTGTGGCGGTTCGTTATGGCCTCGCGCTGGGTGGCGGCAGTTTCGAATGCTGCGGCGGTGCACGCTACGGCACTGAAGGCTTCGAATTCGCTGCCTTTGATCGCACTCTCTTTAACGGTGATATCGATGGCGATGGCACCATTACCACACAGGAAATCTTCGACTTTTGGTTGAACGGCGTCGCGCAGTTCGGCCTGCGCGACAATGTCGATGACATCCTGTTGAATGGCCCGAAAGGCTTCTACCTCGATGGCACTACACCGTGCATCGACACGGTCACCGGAGACTTCTGGTCCTGTAACGGCTTCACAAACGATGACAATTGGTTTGGAAGCGGTCTGCCAGGCAACGCCGATCCAGTCAGATTCACATATGCAGTGCCATTTGAAGGCCAGATTTTCCAGCAGGACGGCGCGATTGCCGACAACTTCGTCGATTGGCGACTTCGCCTTGAATACGATCTTACTCAGGACAATCTGGTCTATGCTCTCGTGGCAAGCGGACATAAGTCGGGCACGTTCAACGATAACCTGGGCGATAACGGATTTGTCCCAACCACAGGCACCGAGAATGTCATTCTCTATGAGCTAGGGACCAAGAACGAGTTTTGGATGGGTGACGTAAGGGCGCGATTGAACGGTTCGGCATTCTATAATGACTACAAGGACCAGGCTTTCAGTGCGCTGGTTGCAGTAGATACAATCGTGGATTTCGAGACGGAGTTGGGCAACACGGTTCCGCTTCCGGAAGGCACATCGGGACAGCTGGTCGTAGGTTACAACTTCAACGCTGCCGACTCCGAGATTTACGGCATCAACATTGAAGGTGGACTGCAGCTGCCCGCAGGCTTGAACTGGGACTTCAACGCCCTCTGGTTAGAAGCGAAGATCAAGGATTCGATCGACATTCCTGACTTCCGTTATCAGTCGGACGTCGACGCGGAAAACGCCGTTTTCAGACCGATTACGGGCAACCGCTTGCCGCGTACGCCGCGCTGGCAGTTGAACACCTCGCTCTCGCAAAACATCGATGTGAAGTCGGGTTCCTTCGACTGGGTGATCTCGGCGGGCTATCGCTCCTCGACGTTCCAGACGATCTTCAACTCGATCGACTTCAACCCGAACGACGACGCCGAGGAACGTCTGAACGACGTTGTACGAGGTTACTGGACCTTCGACCTGGGCGCTGGCTACACGCATGGTGATGGCCGTTTGCGCTTCGAGGTTTACGCCAACAATGTAACCAACAAGCAGAAGGAAGCGGCGATCATCATCACGCAGTTCGACAACACCCGCTTCTTCACGCGTCCGCGTACCTATGGTGCCCGCCTGCGCGTGAGGCTCTGAGCTTCCTCAGCCTTGGTCGGTGACGGACCCAGACCCTTCTGCTGCCGACCAAGGTAATTGATGAGCCGGAAACAGATTGGCGATGATTAGTCTTCTTACACTTCTTGCGGCTGCCGCGCAGGCAGGCTCCTCCGCAGGTGGCGATGCGGCAATCTCCTCCCCGACAGAGCCGCATCGCCCTCCAGCAGGCTATGAACTGGTTTTTGCCGAAGAGTTTGATGAAGGCGAGATGCCCGATGCGGACAAGTGGGTTTACGATACCGAACGCAATGCCCAGGGCTGGTACAACAATGAGTTGCAATACTATGCAGCGACGCGACCCGAAAACGCCCGCATCGAAAACGGTTCGCTTATCATCGAGGCCCGGAAAGAAGATCTCTCCGGTGACGGCGAACCGGCAGACTTTGGCGGTCAGGACTACACCTCCGCACGGCTGATTTCGGCGGGCGAAGGATGGACTTTCGGCTTCTACGAGGTCAGGGCCAAACTTCCCTGCCAGCGCGGCACTTGGCCTGCCATCTGGATGCTTCCTTCCGATCCTGAGGTTGAATGGCCTGACGGTGGCGAAATCGATATCATGGAGCATGTCGGATACGATCCCGGCGTGATCCATCATTCGGTGCACACGCGCGCATTCAATTTCAATCGTGGAACGCAGCGCACGACGTCCTTCAAGCTCGAAACCGCCTGCGAACGATACCATCGATACCAGTTGCTTTGGACACCAGAAAACCTGGTCTTCGCGGTCGACGATGCGCCGCGCTTTCTCTTTCAGAAGCGTCGTTCCGATCGTGCGCGCTGGCCGTTCGACGAACCTATGCAGCTGATCCTGAACGTCGCCATTGGTGGCGACTGGGGAGGGCGCCACGGTGTCGACGATGAGGCGCTACCGGCGCGCATGGAGATCGACCATGTGCGCATCTACCAGCTTGCGGAGGAACGGGAATGAACAGGCACTTTATCATGGCCGCGGTGCTTGCTTTTGCCGTTGCAACGGGCAGTTGTGCCGCCAACGATGGCGTCGCCCCGGCCTATGACTGGAACGATTCAAGCCACGATGCGCGCATCGCCGATCTGCTTTCGCAAATGTCGACCGAACGAAAGGTCGCGCAGCTGATCATGCCCGATATCTCCACGATCACGCCTGAGGATGTGCAGACATATCGTTTCGGTACTATCCTCAATGGAGGGAACAGCGGTCCCGGCGGAGATGATCAGGCTCCCGCGCCAGAATGGCTGGCGCTGGCCGATGCTTTCTGGGAAGCGTCCGTTCAGCCATTGCCCAACGCAGAGCCCGCCATTCCGGTGATGTGGGCGACCGATGCGGTCCATGGTCATTCCAATATTCCCGGCGCCACGATCTTTCCGCACAATATCGGCCTCGGCGCCACGCGCGACCCGGAACTCATGCGGCGTATCGGCGAAGCGACTGCGGCCGAAATCGCCGTGACCGGCATCGACTGGACCTTCGCGCCAACGCTGGCGGTGGCGACCGATGATCGATGGGGGCGAACATATGAAAGCTTCTCGGAGTATCCTGCGCTTGTCTCCGAATTGGGGGAGGCGACCATCCTGGGTTTGCAAGGGGAACCGGATTCCACTGACTTTCTCGGACAAGGGCGTGTGCTTGCCACGGCAAAGCACTTCTTTGGCGATGGCGGGACTGGTGGCTTCGACCGGGGGGATACGAGGGGCGAACTTGATGAATTGAAGAGAGTGCATGCAGCTCCCTATCGCCCTGCAATCGATGTGGGCGTGCAATCCGTGATGGCGAGCTTCTCATCCATCAACGGAGAAAAGATGCATGGCAGTGAGGATCTGCTGACAGGTTACCTCCGCAATGATCTGGGTTTTGGCGGCCTGGTGGTCGGGGACTGGAACGGTCATGGTGAGCTGGAAATCTGCAGCAATGTCGATTGTCCGGAATCGCTTTTGGCGGGCCTCGATATCTTCATGGTGCCCGAAGATTGGCGCGGGCTCTACGACAATTTCTTGGCACAAGTGCAAGATAGTACCATTCCAATGGAACGGCTGGACGAAGCCGTGGGGCGCATATTGCGCGTGAAGTTGGAGTACGGTCTCTTTGAGAAGCCGCGACCTTCCGAGCGCGAGCTGGCCGGTCGCTGGGACTTGCTCGGCTCAACCCAACATCGCGAAATCGCGCGCGAAGCGGTGCGAAAGTCGCTCGTTCTCCTCAAGAATGAGGGAGTGCTTCCCATCGCATCGAGCGCCAATGTGTTGGTGACCGGGCCCGGTGCAGATAACATTGCCATGCAGTCCGGCGGTTGGTCGATCACCTGGCAAGGTGGTGGCGACCTCACGAACGAGGATTTCGTCGGCGCAACCTCGATCTTTGCCGGTATCGCGGAGGCGATGCTGGCTGGGGGAGGCAACGCAAGCCTCTCTCGCAATGGCTCCACTTCAACCCGACCGGATGTCGCGATCGTTGTGTTTGGCGAAGATCCCTACGCCGAGTTCGTGGGCGACCGTGAAGATTTGACCTTCCGCAATACCGATGGGCTGGACCTGCTCCGCCAGTTTGACGAACAGGACATTCCGACGGTCGCGGTATTCTTGTCAGGCCGACCTCTCTGGATGAATCGCGAAATGGCGCTCGCCGATGCCTTCGTCGCCGCTTGGTTGCCTGGCAGTGAAGGGGCAGGGATTGCCGATATACTGATTGGGCATGAGGACGGCTCGCCGCGTCATGATTTCAGCGCGCTGCTTTCTTTCGGCTGGCCTGCAGACTGCGCGCCAGGCGGGCATGAACTGTTTTCTTTCGGCCAAGGGTGGTCCTATGCCGATGCTCCGCCTCTTGTCGATTTTTCGACCGATTGTCCGTTGCTTGAGAACGACAGGGCCGGACAACTGCGCATTTTTGGCCGCGGGCTCAACCCGCAGGTCACCGTCAGTTCGGGAGGAACCGACCTGCCCAATCTTGTGGGTAGGGCACCGGGGTTGACCGCGACAGCCTTCGACTATCAGGCACAAGAGGATGCAAGGCGGCTCGAATGGACAGGAGGCGCCTCCTTGGAGTTCAACTTGCCCGAAGGATATAGTGCCGACCGGGCGGGATCTGTCCTGCTGACCTACTCATTGGAAGAAGTGCCGTTGGCCCCGGTCTTTCTGTCTGGGCCAGAGGAGCTGGACGTCACCTCTACTTTTGTATTGGGTGCGGGGAAGGGATGGCGCACGGCGCGAATTCCCCTTGCATGCATTACTACACAGGTGTCTGGTCCATTCTCTCTGACATCTTCTGAGGGATTTGCCCTGGACGTGTCGCAAATTGCGATTTCGCCGGACAGCTTTACATCTTCTTGCGAAGGGCCGTTCTAAAGCGTTCCAGCATTGCGCGGCTAACGGCCACGAATAGCTGTTGGGCGAACGGAAGCATGTTCTTTCAGGCGTCGGCGAAACAGCGAAAGCCGATATGCGATGTCGAGGTATCGGTCGATTGCGGATAACGCGCGGCGGGGCGGTAGCGGCGGCAGTAATTCTCCGCGCAGAGGTGCGATCCGCCCTTGATGATGTGGAATTGGAGGTGCGTTCGTTCGCGGTCCACTTCCATCCGCGCATCGGGCGCGCAGCATTTTGCGCCCTCCTGCTGGCCTGGCGGTGCATAGGGCGTGGTGGTCCATTCCCAGACATTGCCGATCATATCCGACAGGCCAAACGGATTGGCGGGGTAATGGCCAACGGGGGAGGTGCGGGCAAAACCGTCCTCCAGCGTGTTCTCGGTGGGGAAGCGGCCCTGCCAGTAATTGGCGAGCATGCGGCCTTCGGGTGCCAACTCGTCGCCCCAGGCGTAGTCGGCATCAGAAAGGCCGCCGCGTGCAGCGAATTCCCATTCCGCTTCGGTGGGCAGGCGCTTGCCCTCCCATGCGGCGAAGGCCTGTGCATCCTCCAGCGCCATGTGCACCACCGGATGGTCGGGAATGTCGTCGATCGTGCTGCCCGGGCCGGAGGGATGCCGCCAGTCGGCGCCGGGCATCCACGACCACCAGTGGAAGCTATCGTTGAGCGGCGGCTGGACCGCGGGCGGTGTGAAGACCGAGGATCCGGGCACCAGCAGCGCCGGATCGGCATCGGGATAATCCGCCGCATCGGGAGCATTCTCGGCCAGCGTTACATAGCCTGTCTCCTCCACGAAGCGGGCGAAGCGGGCATTGGTGACAGGTGTCTCGTCGACCATGAAGGGGGCGACTTCGACTTCGCGGATAGGCGCTTCCTCCGGGTAGAACCGGTCCGAGCCCATCAGGAAGGTGCCACCTTCAAGCCTGAGCATCTAGCTCGGCGCCAGGATAGACCGGGTTGCGGCGATATCACGCAGGTAGCAGAAGCTCCAGTCAGCGCTCGTTTCATCATCCGCAAGTGCATCCGTACAGCTGGCAGGGGTTGCCAGCGGATATTCCTCCAGCGGGTCGACTTCCATATCGTAGAACAGACAGTTCGCGGCATCGTCGACGCAGACCACCTTGTAGCGCGCATTGCGCACGCCGACGACTTTCTCCTCATCGCGCATGAGGTTGGTGCTCTCGGTGATGATCGCTCCGCGCAAGGGATCGCGTACATGGTCCGTTGCCCCACGGATGATAGGCGCGAGCGACACGCCGTCGAGCGGGATGCTGGCGCTGCCATCGCTATTGGAGACCTCGTCGGGAACTGAGAGCCCGGCAAGCTCGAGGATGGTCGGGAACAGGTCCGCCACATGGGCGATCTGGTCGCTCGACGTGCCTGCCTCGATCCCGGGTCCGCGAATAGCCAATTGTACACGAGACCCGCTTTCGAAGGCCGATCCTTTTCCGCGTCCCTCCCGCGTAATGTAGAGATTGTCGATGAAATCGAGGCCCGGCCTGCCATACATGGGCGTACCATTGTCACCCACGAATATGACGATCGTGTTGGGGGCGATGCGGTCCACTTCCTCCAGCACCGTACCGATGATCGTGTCCATCGAATTGGTCATCGCGCGCATCTGCGCATAGGGCGAACAATCGCCGACATTCTGCGTGCCATATTCGCCGCCGCAGGCATCGATCTCGGCGCGCGTCACATCATCGAGCGTATCGCGGTTGGGGATCATCATCGCGCTCGGCTGCTGGATGATCGTGGCATGGGCAAGGTTGAATGCCAGCCAGGTGAACCACGGCCGGTCAGGGTCGCTGGCCTCCTGAGTGCGGATCCAGTCGATCGTATCGCGGCCCTTGTGGACCGCGGCATAGGTGCTGGGCTCGATGCCGGGCAGGGCGGCGGGACCGGCAGTGTAGGCGCGCCATTCGCCCGGCAGCGTTCCGGAATCCTGCATCTGCGTCTCATAGTCCCAAAAGGTGGGCAGGGCGGCGTGCATATTGCCGATGAAGAAATCGAAGCCCGCCTCCTTGGGCTTCATGCCCGGATAATCCGGGCCTTGCTGGCTGGGCAGGCCGGCCATGTGCCATTTGCCGAAGGCAGCGGTAACATAGTTCCCGTCCATCGCCAGATCGCGCACGAAGCTGTCGTGCTGCTGGCTCAGCGCATCGGCATAGGTCGCGACATTAGTATTGCGGGCGAAGAGACCGGTCAGCAACGAGGCGCGTGTGGGCGAGCAGAAGGGCTGTGCCCAGGCATTGGAGAAGACCATGCCTTCGCGCGCCAGTTGGTTGAGCACGGGGGTGGAGGCAGGTGTTCCGGCAATATCCATGTAGTTGGGATTGTCGAGCCCGTCTGGACCGTAGGCATCGAGCATTTCCTGCTCGATCCCGGGATACATGCCGGTGGTGGCGTCGAGGCCGATATCGTCGGCGATGATCAGCAGGATGTTGGGGCGGGTCTTGCGCGGTTCTTCATCCACAGACTGGGCAGCAACGGGAAGGCTCGCTGCGCTGGCCCCCACGGCGCAGATCATCGCCAGTTTCGAAACAGTGTTGAGCATTATATCTCCCCGGTCCTTGTCCTGGACCTTCCCTTCGCTGCCGTCATGCAAATGATTCCAATCTCTGTGCCAGCCAGAATACCGCAATCGTGCCCATACCATAGGCGCAAACCAATCGAATTGCAGCTTGCCGTTCAGCTCTGCGCGACCAGTCGATGCGCGAGAGGCCCTGCTGTACCAGCCAGTAGAGGCCGAGCGCCACGGCAATGAAGCCCAACTGCCCAGCCTCGACGCCGATATTGAAGCTGGCCAGCGCGGTGCCGATTTCGGACTGCGGAATACCGATTTCGCGCAACACGCCGGCAAAGCCGAAGCCATGCAGCAGGCCGAATACGCTGGCGACCAGAGCGGGATAGCGGAATGTGAGACCGGTGCGACGGTTGCGCACGATCTCCACCGCCAGGAACAGGATCGACAACGCGATCACCGCCTCGACCGGCGGCGCGGCAAGGCGAACAAGGTCCAAGGTCGATAGGGCCAGCGTGACCGAATGCGCCAGTGTGAACCCCGTGACCGCGATCAGTGACCGGCGGACTGTACCGGCCACCAGAAGCAGG
>CAJXLD010000015.1 GCA_913055595.1 uncultured Altererythrobacter sp. | reverse complement strand
TACCACCCGACCCAGCCGATACCCCAGGTCACCCCGCCACTCAGCCGTGTCAGCATGACGTTTGACGACATCGTCACTGCGGAGGACACGAACGCGGCCCATGCAGAGGCATGCCTCAACATGTGGGATGCTGCCGGCGGATATATCAATGAAGGCATATTCACGCCCTTTATGTTCCGCGCTGAAGGCGCTCCCGTTCAGTCAACCATCCAGCTTCCGGGCGGAATCGGCGGCGTAAATTGGGGTGGGCCCACGGCCAATCCCACGAATGGCATGGTTTATGTCAACGCGATCGACACCTCGCTGGTCGGTTGGGTAGAGCGCGTGCAGGGCGACCAGCCTTACAGTTTCGACGCAACGTCTGCCCCCGCCTATGATCGGGCAAGCGTGGACGGGAAGGGGCCGTTCTTCAGCTTCCAGGCTCCGCTGAGTGGCGAGTATGATGAGAATGGCCGCGCCGTCGGCGTGGCTGCGCCATGCTACAGGCCACCATGGGCACGTTTGACCGCGATCAACGCCAATACCGGCGAAATCGTGTGGGCAGTGCCCCTAGGAATTTATGAGGACCAGCCCGAAGGCAAGCAATTGCTGGGCAATGCCGGTAGCGCGGGGCCCAGCGTTACCGCTGGCGGACTGGTTTTCGTGGGTGCGACAAACGACAAACGTTTCCGCGCCTTTGACGCAGACACCGGAGAGCAGCTATGGGAGACCACGCTCAATGGAAACGCCAACGCCAACCCCATGACTTATCGGGGAAGCGACGGCAAACAATATGTCGCCATCAACGCCAGCGGCGTTATTATGGTGTATTCGCTCTGACTCTGAATTTTGCATACAGGAGAGGTTATGCGGGGGATTAAAAGTTTTTCGACAGCTGTTGCTGCTGCAGCGCTGATGGCCATGGGTAGTGTTTCTGTCCAGGCCGAACATCATGAAGGCATGGAACGGATTGACGGCAAGCCAAACCTGAACGGCGTATGGCAGGTCCTGAACACTGCGAACTGGAGCCTTGAGCCTCACAATGCGGAGGCCAATCCGCTTCCAGCAGCAGACCGCCTTCTGGGAGCGATTGGCGCGATTCCGGCCGGACTCGGCGTGATCGAAGGCGGAGAGATCCCGTATCGGGAGGAAGCTCTCGAGCGCCTTCAGATGCATCAGGAGAACGTGATCTATCACGATCCGGAAGCTGCCTGCTATTTGCCCGGCATTCCGCGTGCGACCTACATGCCCTACCCCTTCCAGATCATTCAGGGGAACAATGACGACATCCTGATGGCCTATGAATATGCATCGGCCAATCGCGTCATCCACATGCAGGAAGTTGGCATTCCGCCGATCGACACCTGGATGGGTACCTCTTACGGTGAGTGGGACGGTGACACTCTCGTCGTTACAACGCTTGCGCTGGGCCCCGGCCTGGTAAAGCTGCCCAAGGGCGAAATGATTGAAGGTGTGACATGGCTCGATCGGGCAGGCAATTACCTGACCAACCACGCGACCGTTACGGAACGCTTCACCCTGGCTGAGGGTGGCAACCACATCGACTACGAGGCGACGATTGAAGATCCGACGATCTATACGCGCCCGTGGACCATCAGCATGCCGCTGTATCGCCGCATGGAAGACAACGCACAAATCCTCGAATTCAAGTGCGTTCCGTTTTCTGAACAGCTGCTTTATGGCGACTTAATCGAGGACCAAGACGGAGAGTGATAAGACACTCACGTTGACGTCCCGCAAGACATCACGATTCGTGAATTTAAGGAGTTACCAGCCATGCAAATGAAGAAGCTCAGCGCTGCCGCGATCGGCGCCGTGCTGGCGGTAACGGGTGTCGGCGCAGCTGCGCACCACTCGTTCGCCACCGAGTTCGACCGCAACAAGCCTATCCGTCTGGAAGGCAAGGTTGTGATGTTTGAGTGGGTGAACCCCCACTCCTGGATCCACATCGACGTGGAACGCAATGGCGCGACCGAGCGCTGGCGCGTTGAAGGCGGTGCCCCCTCGGCTCTGCTGCGTCGTGGCTGGAACAGAAATTCTCTGCCCGCCGGTACCGACATCATCGTGGACGCCTTCCAGGCTCGCGACGGTGACACCCGCGCTTCGGCTGCCGAAATCCGCTTCCCCAACGGTCGCGAGCTCTCGCTCGGCAACCCGACCACGGAAGCTGTTGCTGCTGCCGCTCGCCGCGCCGGCAACTAAGAAATTTCCGGCCATCTGGCTGGAACATGAAGCGGGGGTCCCTTACGGGCCCCCGTTTCTTTTGGCTTTTGGGCATACCCACTTGCCAAAACAGGTAGCGGAGGCGACAACATCATAACGATCGTTAGAATCGGGAGAGATCGCATTCCTATCAAGACACTTACATCTGCCCTCGCTTTGTTTTTTGCAGCTTCGGCTACGCCCGTCCTCGCGCAAGAAGCAGCACCTTCCTGCCTTCCCCAGGGCATGTTCGGACAGATGCAATATGAATCGGTCGAGGTATTACCCGATGGACGCGTAACATTCCGCCTTTGCGCCCCGGCAGCGCGCGAGGTGCGCGTAACCAGTAACGATGTGGACTATGCGATTCCCATGGGCATCGGCGGTGGCGAACGTGGCCTTCCCATGACCAAGGACGCAACGGGCCTGTGGTCGGCCACAACCACTGTTCCCGTCGCAGCTGACAATTACCGCGTCAATTGCGAGGTAGATGGCGCACGCGTGCCCGACCCCCTCGCAGTAACCTTCAGTCGCGAACGCACCGGGATCAACTCCACTTTTGAAATTTTCGGCCCGGATGGCGCATTCCAGTCCTATGACCCGAAGGTTGCCCACGGCGTTGTTTCCAGGATCGACTATTGGTCAACTGCACTCGGAGCAAGGCGGGAGGCGTTCGTTTACACACCGCCAGGCTATATGAATGGGACTGGTAACTACCCCGTGCTCTACCTCGTGCATGGAGCCGGAGACTCAGCCGATAGTTGGACCAGCGTTGGCCATGCCAATTACATCCTGGACAATCTTCTTGCGCAGGGCGCGGCGGAAGAGATGATCATCGTCATGCCATTCGGTCATACGCCGGTACGCCAGGACGAGAACATGCTGGCCAATACGGATTTTGGCGACGACCTCCACGGCGATCTCATTCCCTATATCGATGGCAAATTCCGCACGATTGCCGATGCAGATCATCGTGCGATGGCGGGCTTATCCATGGGTGGTGCACATACATTGCGCTTTGGCCTGACTCGCCCAGACGTGTTTAGCCACATCGGCATATTCTCAATGGGTCTCGGCCTTGCGGGTCCTTCGGATGTGGCAGACTACGTCACGCAGAACCGGGATTCCCTTGCGCGCGCAGCGGAAGAAGCGGAGCTGGTCTATTACGCTATGGGCACCGATGATTTCCTCTACGGGTCAGTAGCCCCGACCCGCGCAATGCTGGATGAAAACGGCATCGCACATATCTACAAAGAGAGCGATGGCGGCCATACCTGGATCAACTGGCGCCGTTACCTGCACGATTTCCTGCCGCGCTTGTTCAAGGATTAGATGGCAGATTGGTCCTGCCGGAAGCGAGCTAACCTACTGCACCAGCACAAGGCGGTCCGCGGTGGCATCATAACGCAGGTCTACGCCCGCATCCCGCAGGCTCGCCAGTTCCACGAACTCGCCTTCAAGCCGCTCCGCAGCGCGGACAGGCGCTGGCAAGATCGCGAGCATTTCATCGCGCGCAACATATATGGAAGAGTTGGTATCAATCCGGATTTCCACTGGTCCCAGCACATTGTTCCCATGCTGCACCTGCATCTGCAGATGAATAGTATCGTCATCCTCCGGTCCAGCAGCAAGGTCGAAGTCGAGATCCATCATGCCGCCAGGACCAATAGTGGCGTTTGCTGGCGGTACAGCTGCAATCGCTGCCCGTTCGTCTTCGATGGGTCCCAGCATACCGCGGAAGATTGCCTCGAACTCTTCATCGCTTAGTCTTCCTTCGGCAGACAGCTTCGCTGCGATTTCCGCCACAACCGGATCATAGCCCCCGTCATCCTCTCGAACGGTAATTGTTCCCGAGAACGCAATCGAATCAACCTCTCCCAAATCGATCCGGACCGGATATTCCTGCGCGCCAGACAGTGACAGTGAGAAGGGACGATATCTTTCCGGCATCATGGCATAGGCCATCGCCACCGCTACGACGAGCAGCGGAAGGGCGAGCGCCAGGGTCCTGAGATAACCCCGGTCTTCAGCATCACGTTGAACCATCCAGAAGGCGATGGAACTTCCCCTTTTCTGTACGAAGCGCAGTCTATCAGGCACTTGCTTGTCGGCAAAGGCCAGTCGCGACGCCCAGTCCGAAATCGGCACGGGTCGGGAAGCAAATGCAAATCTCCACACGCCTTGGGGCCGACACAAGACGATTATGGTTGAATTGCCATTAACCAGCTTCGTCGACGCTTCCTATTTGTCTTGTTGGCAAATCAGGGCGCATGTTCGATGCAAACACATTTGCAACTGGATGGAAGGGCTTTGCCCTGCCCTGCATGATTGCGGGAATGGGAATCGCTACTGCGGTCCCAGCGCAGGCAACGGCATTTACCACGCCGCTGCCGATTGCAGCCGTGGGCATGCTCGACAGCAATTGCGTCAATGCCAATGGCCTGGTCCCTGCCGCGTCGGGCCAAGCTTTGCAGGTCCGTTCCGAACCAATCTATTCTCCAGGCCTGTCCAAAGCCTCGGCCATTTTGGGCGGAGAAATGAGCGCCCTGGAACGCATTCGCATGGAACAGCAAGGCCTGTCGGCACCGCCGCCCGCGATTGCGGCAGCTTCCGCATCGCTATTGCAGAATGCGACCTGCGGGATCTCAGGCTTCATTCCGCGCATCAGCACAAAGCCGGCCGTAAGCCAACGCGCGAACAGCAATGATTTCCTCGCCACTTCGCGTGTCCGCATTCGTCACACCAATTTCACCGACCGCTGGGAGCGCGTGTCCGCCGCCCGCCTCGCGCCAACGCAGGTGCAGGGAATGATCGGCACGGGTTCCCTGTCCGACCTCGCCACTTTGCAAAAAGTCAATCGCTGGGTGAACCGGAACATCGCACCTGTAAGCGATCGGCGGTTCTACGGTACAGGCGATTATTGGGCCCTCGCCTCAGAGACACTGAGTGTTGGCGTCGGTGATTGCGAGGATTTCGCGATCCTCAAATATCAAATGCTCTTGGCCATGGGATACCCCGCCGAAGACATGTATCTGACGCTGGCGCGCGATCTCGCGCGCAACGCCGACCATGCCATGCTTGTCGTCAAGCAAAATGGCCGGTTCTACCTGCTCGACAATTCGACTGAGCGCGTACTACCTGCGGATCAGGCCTATGATTATCGCCCGACAATGAGCTTCAACAGCGAATCCGGCTGGCTCCACGGCTACACCCGCAGCGAGCCGCGCGCGGAGCAGTTCGCCTATCGTTCGGTCAGTGCGACATTCATGCCGCGCGTGATGGGCTTGAGCAGGTAGGACAAGATACTCTTCGATCCGGTGATGATCTCCACCTCGGTGATCATGCCAGGAACGATCGGATAGCGTTGCCCACCTTTTTCGATATAGGCCGTGTCGGTTTCGATCAGCACGCGGTAATAGGCTTCGCGTTCGACCTCGTCATAGATACTGTCGGCCGAAACTTCGGTGACTACTCCAGTGAGCCCGCCATAAGTCGCAAAGTCATAGGCGGTGACCTTTACATTCGACGGATCACCCACGGCGACAAAACCTATGTCACGCGGACTGACGCGCGCTTCCACCAATAGCCGATCACCTACTGGGATGACCTGCATGATCATCTCGCCCGCATTGACGAAACCACCCACAGTGGTGATCTGGACGTCATTGACGATACCATCGCTGGGCGCGCGCAATTCATTTCGATCGCGCCTTGCCTCGGCGCCTCGAATCCTCTCTTCATTCACGGCGATGCGCGTGGTGACTTCGCTGCGCTCATCCAACGCCTGTTGCTGAAAATCGAGCCGCGCAGCCTGCAAATCAGCCTGCGCTTCCCGGATCGCTGCCGCGGCACGTGCACTGGCCTGCTGAGCTGCGGACAATCGGCCACGGAGATCGACCACGTCGCGCTGGGCATCGAGGAATTCGGTACGTGGGACGATGCCCTGCTCGGCCAGAGGCTCGAGCATGGTCACCTGTTCGTTCGCCAACCTCAGGCTGTCCTGCAGCGAAGCAACGTTGGCATCGGCTTCGCGCTGGTCGCGCCGACGTTGCTCGATCGCGGCAGAAAGGGCCGTTTCCCTGCTACGCAAAGTAGCAAGGCGAACTTGCTGGAGGCGCTGCTCCTCGGCACAAAGCGAGCCGGGTTCACATCCGCTTGTATCAGAGGAGCCCTCAGCCTCTCCGGCGAGACGTGCGGCGCGTGCCGAGAGCCGCTCATTTTCCGCCTGCAATTGTCCCAGTTCTGAATCCGCCAGCGTATCGTCAAGCCTGACCAGGACTTGCCCCTGTGTCACCGACTGGCCGCTGCGCACCAGGATTTCCTTGATGACGGCAGGCTCGGCTGGCTGCACCAGCTGTGCCTGGCTGGAAGGGATAACACGACCTTGGCCGCGGGTGATCTCGTCGACTTGAGCTATGCTGCCCCAGATCAGCAAGACGAGCACTCCGATCGCAGAGGTTGCGATCAGTTTCTGGCTCGGATCCCAACGGGAAATCCGTTCTTTCAGGCTCACGACGTTTCGTCTCCCGCAAGTTGCTGGGCGGCCACCGTCGCTTCATAGCCTGCGCTGGCCCGAACGGGATCCGGGATCGAGAGACGCCATCCCTTGCTGGGATCCATGCGTCCACCCACATCGTTCTCGGCGCGGCGATCCTTGATATCCGGCTGGAGCCACGGCTCTACCGCTTCAGCCTCAACCAGGACGATATCTTCGCCCTGGCTGTCAAATCGGGCAAAATCGAATTGAGGCACGCGTTCCACGCCATTCCAGCGAGCCGTAAAACTGTTGGATCGTCCGCCCTTGCCGGGGAAACGATAAAAGAGGTGCCGACCGGCCCGATGCACTTTTGCAAGCGTGAAGGCCCAACGAGGCAGGACGTAATCGGCGTGATAATGGGTGGCCGTACCGACAGAGGCTTCAACGTGCCCGGCCAAAGCGGCAGCCGCCACTTCGCGGGCTTGGCGCCACAAAGATGCAACGGGCGTCCGTTTCAGCGAACCATCGCAGACAAAGCTGAACTGACAGACGGGTTGGTTCCAACCCTGATAGACCACGCCGCAGACGGACGCGGGATATGCGGGGTGCTGCACGCGGTTCAGCACCACCTGTGCGACACTGCGCTGGCCTTCCAGCGGTTCGGTTGCGGCCTCGTAGTAGACTGCCTGTGACAGGCACTGCAGCGCGGTGTCATATCCATTCGCGGATGCAGGAATGGCGTGGAAAGCGCGCATTGCCTCTTGCCGTCCGGCGACTAGCGGGATTGCGGCGTTGCGCTCCTGCGCGGACGCACCACGGCCTATGACAAGCGCGTTTTCTGCCAAGGTCAACTTGGCGAGATCTGCATATTCGCGGGAAGCGGCGGGAGATCCGATGCTTGCCTTGATGGTCTGTTCTTCTTCCGGCCTGGGAAGCACCGGTGCACTGAGGGCACCCAACAACAGCGCGCAGCCCAACAGGCGCGTTACCGTCTTGGTAACGCCCATCCGGCTCAATCCTGCAAACCGTGCTGTCATTATCCCAATTCGCTCTGTTGTCCTCTTTGGGACAGGATCTCTTCCTTGGAGCCATCGGCGACGATGCGCCCCTGGTCCATCACTATGATCCTATTACATAGAGCAAAAAGCGCCGGACGATGAGTCGAAACCACCAATGTCTGGTTTTCGGACAGTGCGGAACGCAAACGTTCCACCATCTGCTTCTCCGTATGGCTGTCCATTGCACCGGTGGGTTCATCGAGGAACAAAAGATCACAAGGGGCCACAAAAGCGCGAGAAAGCGCCAGAAAGGCACGCTGGCCGCCCGACAGGCGCCTGCCCTGCTCACCCACTTCGCGGTCGAAGCCGGATTCGTCACGCGCCAGGAATTTGTCCGCACCGCTGACGGCAAGTGCGTTCAAAATCTCCGAGTCGCTCGCCCCGGGCTTGCCCAGGCCGATATTGTAACGGATCGAACCGGTGAATAGATTCGCGTCCTGTCCGACATAACGGAATGTCGAGCGCAGATCGGTGGGTCGGAACTGGCGGCTGTCAACGCCGTTTACCAGCATGGCGCCGCCGGTCGGCTCGTAAAGCCCACAGAGTACGCGGCCCAGCGTAGACTTGCCCGAGGCCACGCGTCCGATCACGGCAATCCGCTCACCCGGATTGATCTCAAGGTCGAGATCGGCCAGCGCAGGGACCGAAATATCCGGGTAGTTGAATGACAGCTTTTCGAGCTTTATCCGATAGCCGCTCGGGGTGACCGGCAGTGACATGCTGCCCTTTTGGCGCTCGTCATCGACCTCAAACAGGTTCTCGATCGAATCGAGTGCCTCGCGCGCCTGGCGCCCGCGCGTGAGCAGGAATGCGATCTGCCCCGCGGGTGCAAGCGACCGCGATGCCAGCATAACGATTGCGATAATCGCACCCATGGTAATCTGGCCGGCCGCGAACAGGTAATAGCCGCCAACCACCAGCGAGACGCTTGAGATCTGCTGAAAGGACGACGCCATGGAAACAGCGATGGCGTTGATGCGGCGCAGGCGCATTTGCGAATTGCTGCCGATCTCGGCCAGGCTGTGCCAGCGCCCCAACATATTGCGCTCACCCGAAACGCTCTTCAGCGTCTCCATGCCAGCCACAGCTTCTACCAGCATGGTTTGCTGCAGCCCATGGTCTGCCTGCGCATCGCGCGCCGCATCGGTGACCCTGCGCTGCAAGACGAAGCCGGCCACCGCCATCAAACTCATGATCACCACCGGCACCAGCGCAAGCCATCCAGCGATATAGGCGATGACAGCGATAAACAGCACCAGGAAGCAGACATCGACCACGGTTACGATCGTGGTGGAGGCAAAGAAATCGCGAACTATCGAATATTCGTTGACGCGGGCCGCCAGGGCACCAGTACTGCCCTTGCGCTGGTTCATCGGAAAAGCCAGCAGGCGCGCGAAGATCTTCTGCGACAGACGAAGGTCCAGCCTTCGCCCGATCTGGTCGATCACCTGCGTCCGTGCGGATCGAAGTGCGAACTCCAGCCCGAAGGCAAGCAGCACGCCCGTTGCCAATACCCACAATGTCGCTTCCGCTTCATTGGGAATGACGCGGTCGTAAACGTTCATGGAAAATAGCGGCAGGGCCAAAGCAAGGAAATTGACGATCAGCGAAGCCAGGATGACCGGGCGGAAAGCCTTGCGTTCCTTGCGCAGTTCCGACCAGAACCAGTGCGTCCGGCCCTTGGCGTGCCACGGAGCATCCTGTTCGCGCAATTTGTCCGGATTGCCAATGACCGTTACCAACTCACCGGCGAAGATTTCGTCCACTGCGGAGGCCGGTCGCCATTGCGCATCTTCCGCTCCGTCTTCCCAGACCAGCACATCCTGATCCGAAACCTCGAGCAAGGCCACTGCCCCGCCCTCGGCCAAGGCAAGCGCCGGGTAGAATTCCTCGCGCAAGGGCAGCTTGCGCAAGCGGTGATGTTCATAGTTCAGGCCGACCAGGTCCAGCGCGGCATTGACCTGGTGGAACGGCAGCATTCCGTCTGCCCCACGCGGCAGCATGTTGAAAAGGCCGCGCGGCGGGCTGAACCCAAACCGCGCGGCCAATCTACCAATCGCAGAAATTACAGGATCGTGCTGTTCTACAGCCGAAGATTCCTCAAGCTGTTGCACTCAACCATTCCCCGGTTGACCGGCCTTACCGCGAATAGCGGCGCCGATCGAGTTCTGCAGGAACGGAAGGACCGTAATCGAAGCGCTCACGCTCTTCCATGCCAGCGCCGGCACCCGGAGCCACTTCCAGCGAATCGAGGAAGCGGTTGGTTGCCGCCAGAACCTGGTAGCCCGCAAACAGTTCCGAATAGTTGGAGGTCGCAAGGCGTACCTGCGTGTTGAAGCGCGTGTTCTGCGCATCCAGAACGTCAAGCAGCGAACGACGGCCAATGTCGAACTGACGACGATAGGACAGCAGCAGATCGTCGCTTACCGCAGCCTGGCGTTCTAGCGCCTCACCGACATTGCGCTGGGTTTCAAGCGCCGTCCATGCATTGGTTACGTCTTCCTCGGCCTCACGGATGCGGTCATGCAGGCGATAACGCTGCTCGCTTGCGCGACGCACCATTTCCTGCACTTCGGCTTCCTTGATGCCGCCGTTGAAGATGTTCCAGCGCAGGTAAACGCGACCGATGACATCATTGGTTTCACCATCGAAACCATCGATATCCTCACCGATCCGCCCCGTCACATCCACGCCGATGCGCGGATAAAGATTACCACGCGAGGAAGTGACCATCGCATTGGCGGCATCGACATCGGCCTGGGCCTCGCGAACCAGCGGATTATTGACGCGCGCCGCAGCGATCGCCTCTTCCAGGTTGGTGGGCATAAGCGCCGTGTATGCCGTCGGATTGACAACACGATTGATGTCGAGCCCGGTCAGGCGGCGCAAAGCCGTCCGCGCATTGGCCAGATCTTCCTTCGCTTCTTCGCGCTGGACGATCGCGGCCTGCAGGCGTTCTTCCGACTGCTGCAGGTCAGCAACGCTGATAGCGTCCTGGTCCACACCCTCGGAGAGGCTTGCAGACAGCAGCTCGTGGAAACGCGCATTGTCTTCAGCGGCTGCAACAACCTGCTCCTGCAGGAGGACGTTGAGATATTGCCGCGCAACCTGCAGGGCAATGAATTCGGACCGTTCCACCACGCGCAGCGACGCACCATCGACGCGGGCTGCCTGGCGCAACAATTCGCCGCGGCGACGACCGAAATCGATTATCGTCCAGTCCGCACGGGCCTGAGCCTCGAGCGGATAGAGCCAGTCATCGGCAATACCCAGCGTACGACGGGTATTGTTTTCCAGGCGACGTGCACCTGCCGATGCCTCGATATCGATGGTCGGGAAGAACAGGCCCTGTGCCTGGTCGCGTTCAAACTGGATTGCCTCGGTATTCATCTGCGCCTGAATGATCTCAGGGTTGGATGCGATGGCGATCTCGATTGCCTGGCGCATATCGATCGGCTCGGTCACCGGCTGTGCATGCACGGCCGGAGCAGCGGTCGAAAGCAACAAGGCGGCGGTCAGAGTATTGAGATATTTCATGTCCTGTCCTCCCCTCAGTCCGCCGAGATTTCGACGCGGCGATTCTGCGGGCTGCGCGTACCGTCGGGCAACGGAACACGCGGGTTACTTTCACCTTCGGCCGATGTCGTCATGAAGTCATCGCCAACACCGCGTTCTGCAAATGCTGCAGTGACCGCATCGGCGCGTTCCTGTGACAAACCAATATTGTAGTCATCCGAGCCAGCCTGGTCGGTATGGCCGACAATCTGGAAGCCATCCCATTCGCAAATCGCGATGTTCGTCACGATTGTGTCGAGAATGGTGCCGGCTTCCACGGCAATTTCGGCCGAATCGAATTCGAAGAAGACGGTGCCGATAATCTCGTCATCGCAGAAGTCAGGCTTCGACGGTGGCGGCGGCGGTGGCGGTGGCGGTGGCGGCGGTGGTGGCGGTGGCTGCGAGACGAAGTTCATCATCTCATAAGCCAGCTGGCACTTGCGAATACTCGTTTCGTCTCTTGTGGACGATTTTAGGTATCCCAAAGCGATGCCGCACTGAACTTTGGTCTCAAGAGCCCAGAAGTAGCGCGGGTCATCCGCAGCGATGAACGATTCATCCAGCGAGTTGGCCAAGCCTACATCGTAGCGAGCTTCAATCTGCGATTCCAAAGAAACGAGATCCAAACCCATCAGGTAGGCAAAGTCGCCTTCCTGAGCCTGCACCGCAGTCGACCCGAAGGACACGAGAGCGGTGGCTGCCAATAGTTTCATGGCGTGGTAGCGCATTATAGTTACCCCCTTTGATCCTTCTTTATCAGGCTGCAGCTATAACGGCTACACTTGCGTCGTCCAGCATATCTTGCGGTGCAACCACCGCAAAATCTTCAACCTTCATGCCAACATCGGCATTCAGGAAGGATGCAAGCTCTGCTACGGAAGGTTCGGAAGAGGCATTTGCACCACCCTCACCTTCGACATAGCTGTCGATCAAAGCATCGACATCGCTTTCGGCCAGGGCATCTGCCAGGACAGCTTCGACGTCCTCTTCCTGTACGGCGAGCTGGGTTTCTCCGCCCTCGCCGACGAGCAGAGCTTCCATCATCGCTGCGTCCAGTTCGGAACCGGTAGCAAAGGCCGCGTCGGACACTTCGCCAGTGGAACCGTCTGCCATGGTGAAGCTGGCGGTACCGAAGACGGTCACGTCGCCCTCGGCTTCGGTAGTCAGGACACCGTCGGATACCAGATCGATCGAGGTGATTCCGGCATCGGACAGGGTCACAAACTCACCTTCATCCGCCTCGGCATCCAGATCGGCATCAATCCATACTCCAAATTTACCATATGCGGCGTCAGAGGTGTCGAGCACACCGTCATTATTGTCATCGTAACGGACGGCGACTGCCTCCAGATCGGTCATGTCGCCGTTACCAAAGACAAATTCGGAAGCATCGGTGACCATGCCATCGCTATTGGCATCGTAAGCCAAGATGGCACTGCCAGCAGCAATCCAGGCCGTCTTGGCCTTCACGCCATCGCCATTATAATCGTAAGTAATGCCAGCATCGAGGCTGGAGTAGGCGTTGCCGCCACCATCCAGGTCGAGCACGATCGGGGCTGCAGTCTGTGCAACGCTTGCCGTGACAACGCCAACACCATCTTCCGTGTACTGGACATCAACCGATCCAGGCGCATTGGTCACCGTTGCAATTGTGACCCAACCATCCCCGCCGCCATCGATATCGACCTGCAACTCGTTTGTGCCGGTTATATAGCGAACATATCCATCTGCAACCGGGTCACTGCCGTTGGGAACTGTCAGGAAACCGCTCAGGTCGATCAACTCGCCTGCGGCGTAGTCGGTAATCTGATCAACGCCATCACCAACTTCCAGCGCAGAAGATCCGATCACGAATGTGTCAATATCGGCACCGCCGGTAAGCGTGTTCTGTCCGGGCCCGCCATCGAGAATGTCATTACCTGCCAGGCCGTTGAGAATGTCGTCTCCACCGAAGCCGAAAATAATATCATCTCCGGTAGTGCCATCAAGCGTTTCACCCAGTTCAGTTCCTGAAATGGAGTTATCACCCAGAAGCGTGAACTGGATATCCTCATCAGATTGCACCGTGTCACCATCGGCGTCCGTGATCGAAAGCTGGATATTCACGTCCTGATCTTCAGGGAAGATGGACTGAACCTGAGTTACGGCAAAATCCTGCACGCGGACAGCATTGTTGCCGGCGGAATAGTCAAAGAAAAGTACGATTTCATCGACCAATGTTCCTTCCGGCGCACCGTCTTCGATTACAATCGAAACCGGCACAATGCCATCACCATCGGGATCATCGACATCGCGATTGAGTACCACAGTTATCTCGGACGTCACTGCGACACCATCTACATAACCGATCGCTGTGATGGTTACGTCATCAGTGTTCGGCTGGAAGACAGCATTAAAGTCAAGCTGCGATGTGTTCTCCGCCTGGAAGCTGAAGCCTTCATCAGGATTGACAAGGTTGTTGTCGATGCCAAAGCCATTACCCGACGGGTTAATGGTCGACCCGTCATTGATGAAATCGTCGGGATTATCATCGCCCCCGCCGGGATAGCTACCACCGTCGAAGAAGACGCCGGGGGCAACCTCCACGACTTCGTAGTTGCCAGGAGCAATATTGGTGAAATCCAGAGGCGTGGTAACTTCTTGCACTGGACGAACTTGGAACAGCTCTACGTCGACACAACCGTCTTCCATGACGGTCGCAGTGAAATATTCCTCACCCGCATCACCGATACCATTGTTGTTTGCGTCGGCAAAAGCGGTGAGAGATCCGTCTCCGTTATCGACATAGACGAGCCCTGCGATCGGCTCGAGTTCAAGGCTCAAGCCGCCGACATCGGGAGTACCGTCCGGACCATAGTCGAGCTCGACCTGGCTGACACACTCATATGTGCCGACAACGTTTGCGACGCCGGCCAGTCCATTCTGGACCTCGCCAATAACCGGCTCGGCATCGATAATGTTGAGGTTAATATCACCTGCCTGCGCAGTTACAGTTGCAGTATCTCCATCGGCGTCGGTCACACTAATCTCGATACCAATCGATTGAAGTGCAATGGCGACAATATCGTCCTGAGCCGTGCCCGACGGATGCTGCAGCGACAGATATTCTTCGAAAATGACCTGCCCGCCAACCAAATTGCCGTTGATATCGAACTCCGGTTCAAAGGTGAATGCCAATGCTACCTGCCCGTCAAATGGGCTTTCAGGATCGTTAACGACACCAACTAGAGTACCGTCGGCGAGATTTGAGAAAACGATAACTGCACCGCCAGGCGAGCCATCAGATACGCTCAATGGTTCAGCCAAATCCGGAGCCGTAATCATGAATTCGGTTGACACCAGTGCAGCATCACCATCGATACCGGTATCTACTGTGACATCCAAATCTGCTGTCGCCTGAGCGATCGCATAATTAAAGCCACCACCTGCATCCCCAACATCTGGGTCATTACCAACAACTAGACCATCCAGTGTTCCGGTAGGCGCAATAAGTGATTGAATGCCCTGACTTGCGCTACTTTCATCGAGCTCAACATCGGCCGTGCCCTCAATAGATGCATCGATTGCCGGGACGTCATCAACGATGTTGACATCAAAAGTTACCGGCAAGGTGTCGCCATCAGTGTCGGTAAATACCAGTGGCACGCCTGTTAGCGTGACCGTGTCCTCGCTATTCGTTCCGTCAACATGAAACACAGGCTGATCGAGATCGGCCGTGAAGTTGTAGTCGAATGTCCCATCGCCATTATCGGTCGTATTGTTGAGGAATATGGTAATTACCAAATCGCCCGTCTGATCTACAACATACCCCCTCAAAACCGTCCCTAGAACAATGTCTTGTTCGGCAAAGAAGACGATCGGATTCCCGAAATTATCGGTCAGCTGTCCGTTAAGAGCCGAGAAATCACCCAATGACACAGCAGCAATAGCAGCGTCTTCATCAGCAGGTGCATCATTGCCGAAATCGACCGTGACCGTATTTGCACCGGTGTCGGACTCTGTCGAATCAACCTCGGTGGGCTCGCCGGGATCATCACCTTGCAAAGGCGTGTCGTCGACATTCGCACCAGGCAAGCCGTCTTCATCGACGGTAATGTCTTGCGAGATAGCCGACAGCGTTGAATCAGGCTGCAGCGTAATGTCCACGGTCGCGGTCGAGGTATCTCCGTCGCCATCTTCGATCGTGTAGGTAAAGCTGTCTGCGGTGCTTAGGCTGCCAGCCCCAGCATCGGGTGTGTACGTGAAGAGCCCCGTACCAGTGTCATAGGTCACTGTTCCTTGCGTGGGTTGAGTGAAGGTAACCTTGACATCGGGAGCGTTGTCGATGTCCACCCCATCAGCGCCGAACACATCATTATCGAAGGCATCGATCGTGAATGCGGCGTTCTCTGTCGCCTGCGATGCTAGGTCATCATTAGCAGTCGGCACATCATCGATGATATCGATGGTAATCGTACCAGTGACAGTGTTCCCATTGTCGTCGGTTGCAGTATACTCGAATTGCTCGACCGCAGGCTCCGTTGTCACGCCATTATCGTTGTCAGGCGACGTCTGGAACGGCGAAGTCAGCGTATATGTGTAGGTGCCATTGGTATTTAGAACGAGCGTGCCGTAAGTGCCCGTGCCCGACACATTCAACGTATATTCGACGCCCGTGCCTGGAACAGTAAGGACACCAGTCGCGGTTTCGGTCGTGTCCTCCGGCGAAGAGCCCTCAACGCTGCCCGCAGCAACATCATCACCCTCGATCGTCGTATCGAGGCCTGCTTCGTCGACTGTCAGCGTATCATCGTCTGCAACCAGTGTGACATTGGTCAGGTCGATCTCAAGCGTAGTGGTCGAGAGATCGCCATCGCCATCTTCTATCGTGTAGACGAAGACTTCGGTTTCATTACCGGTAATCGCGTTCGCGGTCGACTGATAGGTGTAGCCTCCATCGGCATCGAGCGTCAGCGTGCCATAATCCCCTGCAATCTGGACACCGACGTTTCCGCTGGCATCGGTCGTCGTGTCGCCATTGGCCAAACGAACGCCGACAACGCCGCCAGCCGCTTCCGGACCATCAGCGCCGAATTCATCGTCAGTCAGGACATTGCCGCTGGTAGAGGCACCCTCAACGACACTGTCGCTGTCCGACGAAGCCGTCGGAATGTCATCGACAATGTCGATCGTAATAGTGCCCTGTACCGTGTTCAGGTTGCTATCCGTTGCAGTGTAAGTGAATACTTCTGCAGCGAGCTCGATATTGTTGCCGTCGTCTGCATCTGGCGTCGTGTCGAACGGCGCCGTCAGCGTGTAGGTATAGCTACCATCAGAGTTCAGCTGAAGCGTGCCATAGCTGCCCGTCGCCGGACTATCGAGAGAATAGGTTACGCCGTCACCAGGCACGTTGAGTGTACCTGTCGCGGTTTCTGTCGTATCGTCGGGATCGGAGCCGGTAACGCTGCCAGCTGCAATATCATCGCCTGTGATCTCGGTATCGAGAGCCATCTCTGCGACCTGCTCGGTTACATTGTCGGCCGGCAGTACGATGTCGGTGATATTAATGGTCAGCGTGGTCGTAGCTGGATCACCGTCTGCATCAACGATCGTATAAACGAAGACATCGCTTTCGTTACCGGTCGTACCATTAGCAGTCGAAATGTAGGTGTAGGTTCCGTCCGAATTCAGGGTCAGACTGCCGTAATCGCCCGCAATCTGCACGCCAACATCACCTGACGCGGGTGTCGTCGTATCGCCATTGGCGAGACGAACGCCTGCAATCGCGCCGGCGCCATCGGTGCCAAAATCATCGTCAATCAGGACATTTCCGGATGTTGAGTCACCTTCAGAGACGTTGTCGATATCGGGATCTGCCATCGGGCCGTCGTCTTCAAAGACTAGGTACTGGTCAATGTCCACAGTCTGGCTATCGGTATCGCCGTCAGCATCGGTTGCCTCGGCGGTTAGCGTAATCAAAATGCGCCCGTCATCAGATGCCAGCGATACAGGATCATCGGGATCAGTATCGTCAGGGTGGACAACCGCCCGCAATTGATCGAGCGTCACATTGCCCTCAGAATCTACTGTGAGGGTAAAGACCTGTTCGCCGGTCTCCGCGTCAAGTGTATCGGTTCCCTCGCGACCTACGACAACTCCGGCTTCAAGAAACAGGAATACGAAGTTGCCAGTTTCGGTATCGACCAAGCCTGAAGAAACGCCGTCGACCGAGACATTCAGCGTGTAAGTCGTGTTTCCATCGCTGTCTGCGCCATAATCGACCGTGAAGATCTCTGAAAAATCTGCACTGTCATTATTGCCCAGATCGGTCTCGTCGACGAGCAATTCGGGGATAGCGCCATCTGCAGTGACCTCAGGGCCATCATCGGCAAACAGGATGTTATCGCCCAGGTCAAGGCTTTCGGTGTCCGAAGCGGTATCGCCATCAGCGTCGACGATATCCGCCGTCGCAGACAGCGAAATCAATCCCGTGGGAAGCGCAATAGTCTGGCTATCGTAGTTCGTAGTATCGCCCGGCAGGGGGTGATCGATCTCTTCAAACTGGGTCAGCGTGACAACGCCATCACCGTCAACGGCAATTTCAAAGACCTCGTTTGCGGTTGTGACACCTTCCTCGGTCGCCGAGGTCGATCCAACAATCGCTCCATCTACATTCTGATACAGATAGATCGGATTGCCTTCGGTGGTCAGGCCCGAAGCCGAGCCTTCGGGAACTTGCAGCACCAAAGAATAAGTGAGGGACTGAGAGCCAGCGCCATCTGCACCAAACAGCTGTCCGTCGATAGCAAAAGCCCCTCCGAACGCAGCAGTAGATGTCGCCGTATCCACAACGTCATCGCCAATAGTCTCAGCATCCTGAGTTGTGAGCGTAACGGTATCTCCGTCAATTACGGACAGGTTAATAAACGGAACATCATCGATAACTTCAACATCGAGGCTGGCTACATCCGAGGAGCCGTCCTCGTCGGTGACAATCACCTCATAGGCTTCGAACACGCTATTTTCACCATTGTCGCCGGGACCATGGTCAAGCGTATTCTCGGTGAAAATGTACTGGTAATCGAACGATCCACCAATGATAGTTGTGCCATCTGCCGCCAGAACAGGTGTAAACCCAACAATATCAAGGGTCCCATATTCACCGGTCGTGATCGATTGAGGAAACGCACTCGACAAATCGATAAGCACACCGCCAATGGAAACAGTCGAGACACCATCAGGCGCGTCGAAAGTGAATGTGCCCTCTGGACGGAAAGGAATTTCAACGGCTTCGGTGCCCTCAAAAAGTTCATCCTCATCGACAATTACTTCTCCACCTTCAACGTCGAGGCCGTTGATAACTACGCCATCATCGGCACCATTGATGGTAATGGTCAGCGTGGTCGCTGAGGTGTCGCCATCGCCATCGGTAATCTCGTAATTGAATACTTCGGTGAAGGTATCGCCTTCGCTTAGCGCCTGAACGTCAGTGTTGGTATTGTCGAGCGAATAGGCATAGCTACCATCAGCGTTCAGCGTCAGCGAACCGTAAGCACCTGCCAGAGCGCCACCGACCGTGCCATTGGTCGCACCAAAACTCACGGAGGTTACGCTGGCACCATCGGCACCTTCAATATCGAGTACGCCATCGGTCGCATTGGCATCGCTGCCGCCGCTGGCCGTGATGACATTGCCGTCTGCAACAAGCGCGCCATCCTCGGTGACACTGTCGACATCAGCCGCAGCCGTAGGAACATCGTCGATGATACCGATGGTCAGCGTGTCTTCAGCAACATCACCGTCAAGGTCGGTTACAACAAAGTCGAAGGAAACCGAGTTGTCATCGCCTGATGTATTGTCAGCAAGCGTATATTCATAGGTTATCGATCCCGCACCCGTCGACGGATCATACGTATAAGCATTGACGACGAGCATGCCGGTGGCATCATCGACAATTGTTTGAGGAAGGTTGGCAGGATCGATAACCACTCCATTGACAGTCACACTTTCCACACCGTCGGGCGAAGTGAAGTTTACCGTCGCACCGGTGGTCTCGGACATGTCGTCATTATTGGTCGGATCGCCGTCGGCACCTTCGCCGGAGCCTACAGGCTCATCGTCGCGTGGTGGCAGGCCGCCTTCGTCCACCACTGTGCCCTCGCCCACTTCGGGAATGAAATCGATCGTGTCGGGAGCATCTTCGATAGAGATCGTCAACGTGGCAGTGGATGTACTGCCGTCCTGGTCCACAATCTCATAGGTAAATACGTCTTCGACACCACCTGGTGTGTTGACGTCACGCACATAGGTATAGTTGCCATTGACGCCCAGCGTCAAAACGCCAAACTCACCGAGCAAAGGCTCGCCCG
>CAJXLD010000014.1 GCA_913055595.1 uncultured Altererythrobacter sp. | reverse complement strand
CGGAACGCTGGGGACAAGGAGCTATTCCGAGTTCGCACTCTTCGGTCGTTATCAGTTGAACGACGCTTTGGAGATGCGTGCAGGTATCGACAACCTGTTCGATGTCAGGCCGCGTGTCGTGGGCGCAAACGCGCTGAACGCAGCCAGAAGCTCGACGATCCAGCTCTATGACACGATGGGCCGTCGTTACTATCTCGGCGTTCGCTATCGTATGTGATCGTCTTAGATCTTAAATGACACGATCCGGGGCGTGGGGGTATTTTCTCCGCGCCCCGGTTTTTTTGGCTACTGCACATCATCGTATGCTACGCAACTAGCCGCGCAAGAACCGGCGGCGCGCATGACGATCCCTTGAAGTGAGCTGGCGTTAAGTGGCGGAGAGACAGGGATTCGAACCCTGGGTACTCGTGAGAGCACAACGGTTTTCGAGACCGCCCCGTTCGACCACTCCGGCACCTCTCCGCACAAGGGACGCTTGGACGGTGCATGCCGTCCGGCCAATCAGGAAGCGCGGCGGTTAGCCGATGCTCTTGTGCTTGCCAAGTCCCATGTCTGCACCTTTTTGCTACAGGTGGGGGATTGTTGCGCCTGGGGGCTTGTTTCGCAGGTGCAATATCATACATTGGCAGCATGGAACCGTCGGAATTTTTCCTTCCGCAAGCCGGACGCATGATCCAGGCCCCCCTCAACAGCAAGGCTCGCTTCGGCATTGGCGATGTGGTGAAACATCGCCTCTACGATTTCCGCGGCGTGGTCTTCGATATCGATCCGGTCTTCGCCAATAGCGAAGAGTGGTACGAATCCATCCCGCTCGACATGCGGCCCAAGCGCGAGCAGCCTTTCTATCACCTGCTCGCGGAAAACGACGATTCGACTTATGTCGCCTATGTCAGCCAGCAAAACTTGCTGCTGGACAAGGATGGCGGGCCGGTGGATCACCCCGGCATTGCACAATTGTTCGAGCAGTTTTCGGGCGGACGATACAATTTGCGCCGCAGCCTGACGCATTAATCCGAACCCGGCAGGCCGGGCAATTCGTCAATATTTCTATGCTATAGCGCCGCCATGGATTTGACGGCACCCTATTCCGACCCGCTCGCCATGGCCTTGAAGCGCGAGCTGCAACCCGGCGAACGCGTCTTGTGGCAGGCACGGCGTCTTCCACGTATCGCCGCGGCAGGTTTCGGCCTGTATTTCTTTGCCATTCCGTGGACGGCCTTTGCGCTTTTCTGGATGACGATGGCCTATCAGGGTGCGCAATCCGAGATTGAAAGCACGGGCCCCGTCGCCCTTGCCTTTCCGCTGTTCGGCTTGCCTTTTGTCGCGGTTGGACTTGGTATGCTTTCGCTCCCATTTTTACCGCTATTGGGCGCGGACAAGACCATGTTCGCCATCACCAATGACCGGCTACTAAAGATCTACTTGGGCGGCAAACTGCGCACAAAATCGGTTGAATTAGACAGGATTGGCGAGATCGAACGGAGCGAGGCACGCGACGGCAGCGGCACCCTCAAGGTCGCCACTGGCACGCGCCTGTCATCCAAGGGGCGCACCCGTACCGTGCATTTCGATATCGGCGTAGTGCCCAATGTAATCGAAGCGGAGGATCGCTTGCGCGAAGCACTCGAACGGCTCAAAGCGCGCCAGACTAACTCTTGATCTTCCAGCCGCTCTTGAGCACGCGATAGGTCACAAATCCCAGCACCAGATTAAGCACGCCCACGCCGATGGCCGCGCCGATCACGGCTTCATTGGTGTTGCCGATATCACTTTCACCCAGGAAGCCGAAACGGAAGCCGGAGATCATGTAGAAGAACGGGTTCACGCGGCTGATCGCCTGGAAGAAAGGCGAGAGGTTGGAGATGACGTAAAACGTCCCCGATAGCAGGCTGAGCGGCGCCACGACGAAATTGGTCACCGCCGCATTGTGATCGAACTTTTCCGCCCACAGGCTTGCCAGCAGGCCAATGATCGACAGCATGGCCGCGCCCATCAGGCCGAACCAGATAATGGCCCATGGATGCGCCGCCTGCATCTCGACTCCTGGCCACAGCGACATGGCGATCGCTACCGCCCCGCCCACCATCACCGCACGCGTCATGGCACCGGCAACGATACCGATCATGAGTTCGGCTTCGGACAAAGGCGGCATCAAAAGGTCGATAATCGTGCCCTGCAGCTTGCCCGAAAGCAGGCTGAAGCTGGCATTGGCAAAGGCATTCTGCATCATGCCCATCATGATCAGGCCCGGCGCGACAAAGGTGGCGAATGGCACGCCCAGCACTTCGCGGCCCGAGCGCCCCATGGCTACGGTGAAGATGACGAGGAACAGAAGTGTGGTGATCGCCGGCGCCCAGACAGTCTGCGTCTGGACCTTGAGAAATCGCCGTATCTCCTTAATATAGAGGCTCCACAGCCCGATCCGGTTGAAGCCGGTGATTTGCGGCTGTCCCTTTGGCGGAAAGCTGCGCTTGCCATTGCTGTTCGTGTCGCTGTCTCCGGCAGTGGCATTGCCGGATGGAAAGGTGCTTGCTTGGGCTTGATTGGCCATGTGTAGCGGCCTATCGGCCTCCACTGGTGCTGGCAAGTTCTAGCTGCGGCACAAGCCTGACGAAGAAACGGATTAGTACATGAGTTGGACCGAAGAACGCATCGCAACGCTGACCAAACTGTGGGAAGGCGGCGCCACTGCCAGCCAAATCGCTGAAGAGCTGGGCGGTGTGTCACGCAATGCGGTGATCGGTAAGGCCCATCGGCTTGGACTCAAATCGCGCCCCTCGCCCGTGAAGGCGAATGACAAGAAGACTGCAAAGAAGAAGGCTGCAGCACCGGCAAAGAAGGCTGCACCCAAGCCAAAGGCCAAGACAGCGGCGCCCAAGGCCAGCGCTTCCGCTGCACCCAAACCGGCCGCAAAGCCCATTCCAGAGAATAGCCAGCCATTACCCAATCGGCACGAAGCCTTGCCCAAGATCCATTCAGTCGGCCCCGGCGGATTTGTGCGTCAGGGACCTGGTGACCAACAGGCACCCATTCCTCCGGCCCCACCGCGCCGACTAGTGCCTGCCAAGCCAAGCCCTGAGATTGCCGACAAGACCAGCTTGCTTGATCTGAGCGATCGCGTTTGCCGCTGGCCGATGGGCCATCCGGGTGAACCGGACTTCCACTTCTGCGGAGAGAAGGTAAATCCGGGCTTCCCATATTGTGTGGAACATTGCGGAAGGGCATATCAGGCACAGTTGCCGCGCGGCGCTCGCCGGCCTCCTCCGCCCCTGCCGTTTGGCGGCCCGCGCGTCAGGTAGGTTCAACACGCGGGCGCGCCTCGGCGCCGAATCAGAAATCCGGAACGCTTGCGAAACATGCAGCCTGCACCCTTGAGGAAGGGGGAGGAGGGGGCACAGTGCCACATGTTTCGCGAAACTGTGGCGTCCTAGCTTGGGGTCCAGGACGCCGAGACTGCGGTACTTAATCGACGCGACCCGAAGAACTACCGATAAGTCTCAGCAAGCATATAGGGGCAGTAGGCACGTTAATCATGTAACGTGATTGCCCGACATCGGTTTTTCCGTATGCCATGCCATTTGGTCCAAGCTATTGCAAAACACGTAGCCTCGCGCCCTCATTTGAGGGAGGAGGAGATGGGCACGAGGCCACGTGTCTGCTGAAACTGAGGCGTCCTGGCTTGGGGTCCAGGACGCCTAGACTGCGGCGTACTCAATGCGACCAGATGAGGCACCAAAAGTCTCTGAGGGGCCTATAGAGGCACCTAATTAGTTGCACATGTAACGTGATTGCCCGACAGAAGGTCAAGGTCGCCGGAATGTAATTCTAACTATCTCCAGCCTTCATCGCCCGAACGCTGCAATTCGTTTGTCTCTTCAACCCTGAGATACTGTTCGCTTGAGACGATCATACCGAGCGAATATGCCTTCACTGCTGCTGTGGTTCGGTCGGAAACACCTAGTTTGGAGAAGATGCGCCGAACATAGACATCAACCGATGACGGCGAGATTTGCAGTATGTCCGCAATGACCGAATTGCTCTTTCCTTGAGACATCCAGTGCAGCACTTCCATTTCGCGATTGGATAGCGCCGGAGGCTCTTCTGCCGAAGGAACAAGGCGGCAATAGCGCTGGAAAGCGTTTTGACCGATCGTGTGGACCCGGAACAGCGTGCTTTCATCAGGCATTGGCGCGTCCTCGTCCAGAATTGCGCCCAGGAATGTGCTCCGCCCTTCAGGCCCGAAACAGGCGACACCTATCCCGCGTCCGGCACCGTATTGTTTTGCCATTTCGAGAAATCGTCTTTGCTTCTTATCCAACTTCGCAAGATCGACTTCGTCGGGCCAAACGAAGGCTTCAAGCCTTTGCTTCGCTATTTGGGGAAGAGGATCGAATCGATGCAGTTTAGAGCGATATTGCCGTTCCCAAGTCGAGGGTAGTCCGTCAGAGATAATGATGCGCGGAGCTCCCGCACCAGCCGAAATTGGACCGCGCTGATACGCTTTGGTGATCCCGAACGCATTAAGTGCACGAAGAATAGCCTGCCGCAATGACGGCATGTCAGAAGCCTCATTGATCGCCTTCAAGAGACGGCCGAACTCCTCAGCATCAATCTGCATGCCCTCTCCCCAAGTCAGGCATTGCGACTATGCGCTAAGGCTGCGACCCTTGGCTAAAAAGCCACCTCGCACTTTTCAACAGTGCCATTTTCCCAAGCATTTGGCAAGTAAGCCGGAAGTTTTCAGAGACTTGCTGCAGGAACGTGGCGATCAATCACAAAGGCCGCAACCAGGATGATCGCGGCGCAAACCACCAGTATGGTGAAGAAGGGGATCACGCTTGTTCCGCCCAGATCGAGAAGCCAACCACCGAAGGCAGTTGCACTGACTGCACCGATGCGGCTCATAAGTATGCCCAGCCCAATGCCGGTCGATCGGATAGAGGACGGATAACCTGCCGCCATGATCACATACATGCCGGCGATGCCTGCACTGAAGAATGCGCCTGCAGCCCCTATGAGCGCTGTTACGATAATGCGCTCCGAACTATCAGGGGCTGCGGGTAGCGCTTCCACCGCCGCAGCTAGTGCCAGCAAGATCAGCAATAGCACCGCGCCAACAACAATCATCACCGGCTTGGATCCGAAATGCCGCATGGCAGCACCCACCAGGATCGAACCGACCATTGATGTTATGCCGCCGATCGACACGGCATTGCCCGCCTGCTCGAGTGTAAATCCAGTTGCGGTGAGGAAGGTCGTCGACCAGCTGAGGATCGAATAGGCGACCATGGCCGCCGCCGCGAAGGCAAGGCCTACGCCTACATTGAGGCGTGTAAAGGAAGGGTCGAGGATGCCGATCTTCCCACCTTCGGGTGCATCGGCCGCATGCTTTTCAGGCACAAGGTTCACGTCGTCTGCAAGAACCAGCGCGGCATGTTTCTTCGCCTGGTCACCCTTGCCATGACCAAGGAGGAAGGAAGGGCTGTCGCGCAAAACCGCCAGGATAATCACTACCAGCGACAACGTGGCGAAACCGAAGATCACGAATGTGCCGTCCCAGCCGTATTCCAATGCCAGATCGGGGCCGATCCAGCCGACAATCGTTCCGCCGATTGGCGTTCCGACCGACAGCGTGCTGACCGCTATTGGGCGCCAGCGATCGGGCGTCCACTCGCTCGCCATCGTAAGAGCATTGGCATAGGCTGCGCCAAAGCCGAGCCCGCCGATCAGGCGCCAGAAGGCCATCGACCATACACCCGTCGCACTACCCGCCCCGATTGTTGCGAGCGAAAAGACCACCGCGGCAATCGCCAGTGCGTAGCGCCTGCCTATACGGTCCCCCAGGATGCCGCCGGCACTCGACCCAAGGCCGAAGCCGACAAGCGCCGCACCCATGGCAAGGCCGAATGTGCTGCGATCGACACCGAAGTCCTCCATCACCAGCGGGGCGATGATACCAAGCAATTGTAGGTCCATCCCGTCGCAGACCAGGATCAGCATGCACACGGCCACGGTCACCCATTGGAAAGCCCGCATGGGTGCACGATTGAGTGCGTCGACGAAAGACATGGTGCCCATGGGCGTTGATGTAGCCAAGATTGATCCCCTCTCAGGAACGGAAGATTCCCGCAATCAAGGCAAATGGCCAGAGCTAATATGGATTATTGGACAGGAATTTCCTCGGCCCAGCCCATATCTAGGCGATAGATTGTGTCCTGCCTTGCAGAATGGCACTCGAGCATCGCGTCGCGTCCCTCGCCGATATAGAGCGCCCGCAGTATCGAGCCCGCGACACCATGCCCCACCACCACAAGGTCGCGGTTGCCTGCCCAGCGAAGCCAGCCCCAGAGCCGTTCAACGGCCGCATCGAGCCCTTCCCCATCACTGCAATGATTAGCCCATGCGGAGATAAAGGTCGGCTCGTCCTCTAACAGCGGGTCGCGCGCGCAGATGGAGGCAAAATGGTGCTTTTCCCATGAACCACAACCAACTTCCTGCAACCGCGCATCGGTGATGACCGGCCTTTCCATTCCGGCAGCCCCACGCACAAGCAACGCTGAATCGTAAGCGCGTCTTTGTGGGCTCGAAATGATGTCGAAATTGTCATGCTCGAGAATGGTGCGCAACTTCTTGCCTATGGCCAATGCCTGCTCTTTGCCAAGGCTGGTCAGCGGACTGTCAAGGCTGCCCTGAATGCGCCGCTCCAGGTTGAATTCGGTCTGGCCATGGCGCAACAGGTAGATCATTTCCTGCGTTGCTCCGGATCGGGAACCGGGCGATTTCCCGGTGCCATCAGCTTGCGAACCATTTCTGCACGGTTCGCCTCGAACTGGATTCGGGCCGGTGTCGGTTCATCGTCGGGGAAAGATTCCTCTATCTCGCGATGGCGCTGTTTAACCTCGTCGAGGAACTCGCGATTGGTAAGAATGTAGAAGCGGTTCTCCTTGATTGCCTCAACCACCGCGCGCCCGGTATCTTCCGGGTCGATCGCACCGCGCATGGCATCCCAAAGGTCTTTCAGGAACTGCGGTGCATTTTCTTCATCCACTGAACCGGGATTGTCTTCGGGCAGCGGAACAATGGCTGTGCGCGTCGCCCCCGGGAACAGGCAGGAGACGCCGATTCCCTGCCGCGCCAATTGCAGGCGCAGACTCTCCGAAAAGCCACGAATAGCGTATTTGCTGGTCGAGTAGGCCCCGAGATTTGGCAGGGGCACCATGCCCGCCATGGAGCTGGTATTGACGACATGGCCGCCTTCGCCCTGCGCGCGGATGATCGGCACCACGATCTTGGTGCCATTGATCACACCACCGAGGTTGATGGCCATCGCCTTGTCCCAATCCTCGAAATCGGGATCGGCAGCCTTGCCGCCGCCATTGATGCCCGCATTGTTGCACAGTACGTGGATCTTGCCGAAATGCTCCAGCACCTCATCTACCGCCGCCTTCAGGCTCTCGCGATCGGCAACATTGGCTTTCACGAAGAAGGCAGCATTGTTGCCCGCCAGTTCCTGTTTGGCGGCTGTGATATGCTCATCGCTCCAGTCCGCCAGGGCAACCTTCATACCCTCTGCAAGGAAGGCCTTGCCCATTCCCAGCCCGATGCCGCTGGCACCGCCTGTGATAAAGGCTACCTTGCCCTTCAGATCTTCCATTCCTCAATTTCCCCCTGGATCGATAGCAACCCGTTGACGGGTTCGTTCAACGCCCCTGCGGCAAAAGCCCCGCGGCCGCAATACCTGCTTCGCCGCATGCAGTATCATCGGCGCTTTCGGCGCCCGAAACACCCACACCGCCAAGGGCGACACCGTCTTGCGTAAAGAAAGGTGTGCCACCTTCCCAAGTCGCAACACCGGGTGCACCCTCTCCCCAATTGGCCGTCTCTTTCGAGGCGACATGAATGGTGGCGGCGGACCGGCCTTTCCACATGGCGAAATCGGTCACAGCCGTAGAAGCGCCATCCATAAAGGCGAAGGTGATCAAGCGACCCGCTTCATCATAGACGGCTATAGCAACGTTCAGATCGCGCTCCCCCGCCCACACCAGGCAAGTATCGCGAATGGTGGCCGCTGTCGCATAATCGAGCATTGGCCGAGCCGACTGTGCTGATGTCGGGGTGCATAGCGCGAGCGCAATCCCCGCAGCCGGGATGGACGCTATTCTCATAGACTTTCTTCCCCTCACCTCTTGTCTTGCAACCTTGCCAGATCGCCCCACATGCGTCCATGCCTGCCCACAAACGGGCAAAATCTATCGATTGGGGCTAAGCCCCGAAGGAAGGGAAGCACATGCCGTTTTCTCTCTATGAAGCAACCGTCCCGTCCTATTTGCAAGTACTGCGAGCAACCATTGCCTGGCTGGAGAAAGCCGAAGCCTTTGCGCATGAAGCAGGCAAGGCCGAAGCCGAGATGATGGCCGCCAAACTTGCGGACGACATGTTCCCTTTCAACCGACAGGTACGGGCATGCGCCATGCATAGCCAAGGCGCGCTGGAGGGTGCGTTCAAGGGCGTGTTCTCGCCAGACCTCTCGCCGCACCCGGAGAGCTTTGAAGGGCTGCGGGAGCGCTTGCAGGAAGCGGTGATCTATCTCGAAGGACTCGCAAAATCCGAAGTTGACGGATTGCTCGGCAAGCAAATGCGTTTCGAGTTTCGCGACACGAAATGGCCCTTCACAGCCGAGAACTTCCTGCTCAGTTTCAGCCAGCCGAACTTCTATTTCCACACGACGACCGCCTATGCGATCCTGCGCCATCAGGGCATGCAGATCGGCAAGATGGATTACCTCGGCCAGTTGCGGATGTCTGAATAGTCCGGAAAGTAAATCGCCAATTACCAGGCTTGTCAATTGACACTTGTTAATGCTCTGTATCCAGAAAACCTGTTATTAAAACTATATAGTTTTTGAACATTATTAACTTGTTTGTCCTACCCCCGTATCTTGAATTTGGGAGGAAAGGGATGGATTGGCTGCGCGCAAGTAATGCGGCAGGTACAAGCCTGAAAAACTTTCGCCGCCTGCTCTGGATCAGCCAGTGCGGAACTGCGGTGCTGCTTTTTGCCGCCCTAACACAGACCGGAACGCTTGCCACTGCCCTGACCGCCACGGCCGCCGGGATGATGGTCGCACAGTTCCTGGTCTCCCGGCTCCTCGCTCATCGCTCTGTCTTGCAGATCGAAGAGCACGAAAGGCTGTTCCACGAAGCTGAGGATTCCCGCGAACAAATCGAACAGCTCTTTGCCATGACGGACATGCTGCAAAGCGCCGAAGGACATGATGACGCAGGCGCGATCCTGGAGGCTACCGCCGTCAGCCTGCTCCCCGAATTCCGCGGAGCTCTCTACATTTTCAACAATTCCCACGATCGCCTGGACCGCATTCGCCATTGGCCGGTCGGCGATGACTGCAATCCTGCCGAAGCGCTAGTCCCCGGCAATTGCTGGGCATTGAAACGTGGCAAGCCGCACATCAATGATCCGCATGCAGGGAAGTTATGCTGCATGCATAACAACGGCGTAATGTCGACGCTTGAAGTGCCGATGATCGCGCGCGGGAAGGTCCACGGCCTGCTGATGCTTGCCGTGGAAGGAACCGACGGGACCGCCCGACTGAAGCAGGTTTCGCGCATCGGTCGCGCCCTTGCAGACTCTGTCAGCCTGGCGCTTGCCAATATTGCGCTACAGGAGAAACTGCGCACCCAGTCCCTGCGCGATCCGCTGACCGGCCTCTACAACCGGCGCTATATGGAAGATGCGCTGGAACGGTACCTGAGCATTGCCGAGCGTAATGGCAGCCCGACATCGGTGGTGATGGTCGATCTCGACCACTTCAAGAAGCTCAACGATGTGCAAGGCCATGCCAAGGGCGATGCCGTGCTGCGCGATGTCGCCGGGCAACTCGTGGGCGCGCTGCGTCCGTCGGATGTCGTCAGCCGTTATGGCGGCGAGGAATTATTGGTTATCCTACCGGGCTGCAACCTCGAAGACGCCATGCTGAGGGCAGAAATCCTGCGCGCACGCGTCGAAAGCTTGGGCGCCCTGCACAATATGCCTATCACAGCTTCTTTCGGCGTCGCCTGCGTGCCCGAAACCTCGAACGGAATGGCCGATGTCGTGCCGATGGCAGACGCGGCGCTTTATGAAGCCAAGAAGGCAGGACGCAACTGCGTCAAGGCAGCCACGCGCCGCGCGCCAGCCGATCACTCCAAGCCCAAGCTCGCCGTCGGTTGAAAGGCAGGCCTAGCCGGTAACTTCCAGCACCATGTTGGTGGGCGTTTCCGCTGCCCTGCGTACGTTCTCAAAGCCAGCTTCATTGAGTACTTCGGTCAAGCGCTTCTGGCCTGCCTGCGCGCCAAGCCCCAGCCCCACTTCCTGCGCCAATGAGGCCGGCGTGCAGACTACGCAAGAAGCGGCATAGAAGATCTGCCCCATCGGATGCATGTTATCCGCCATGCTGTCGCCCGCCATGGGTTCTACCAGCATGAAAGTGCCGTCATCCTTCAGCGTTTCGCGGATGTGGCGCGCGGCGCCGACGGGATCGCCCATGTCGTGCAACGCGTCAAAGATGCAGGCAAAGTCGAAATCATCGCCCGGATAATCCTGTGCCTTGGCAACAATGAATTCGACATTGTCGACACCAGCCTCGGCAGCCTTGGCCTTTGCCGCCTCGATCGAGGGTGCGTGAAAGTCGATCCCGACGACCTTCGAATTGGGATAGGCCTGCGCCATCAACACGCTAGACGTGCCGTGGCCACAGCCGATATCGGCGATCTTGGCACCGGCCTTGAGCTTGTCTTCGACACCCTCAAGCGCAGGAATCCAGGTAGCGACTAGGTTCGCAGCGTAGCCGGGGCGGAAGAACCGGTCCGTGCCGCAGAAGCAGCAGGGCAGGTGATCGCTCCAGGGCCTGCCCTCGCCGGAAATAAAGACCTCGGCCGCTTTCTCATGCGTTGCGAATTGCGAAAGTATGATCTCGAAGAAGCCCTGCATACAGGCAGGCTGTCCCTCGCGACCGAAGACCAACGCCTGTTCAGGCGTGACCTCGAACGTCTCCTTTTCCGGATCGTATGTGACGTAGCCAGCCGCCGATACCGACCCGAGCCATTCATGCAGATATTTGGAGTTCATGCCTGAGAGGTCTGCAAGCTGCTCCAGCGTCAGCGGCCCCTTGCCGTCCATCAAATCGAACAGCTTGGCCTTGTCCCCCAAAACGGCCATGAACACGCTCATCGCCCCGGCGACATCGCCAATGACCTTTCCGGCAAGTTCCTCGACTTTACCGAAATCGATATCTTCGCTCATCCTGCTTCTCCCACAGCAAACGATTCGCGACGGAGCCTAGCAAAGCTCGGCGCATTTGGGACAAGTCTTTGCGCATTGTGCTTGCGAAAACCCAAGCCTCAGACGGAATAGCCCTTTGCCTTCAGCTTGTGGCCAACCTCGACTATGGCATCGAGTGCGGGGATCAGTTCCTTGCCTAGCGTTGTGAGCGAATATTCGACCGAAGGCGGCTTTGTATCGCAGACCTTGCGTCGCACCACACCGCGCTGTTCCAGCTCACGCAATCGTGTCGACAAGACCTTCGCACTGACTGGCGGAATATCCTCCTCAAGCTCGCTGAAACGCCTCGGGCCTTCGCGCAGGACCCACACGACATTGGGCGCCCATGCCCCGGCAATGACCTGCATGCACTCTGTCAGGGCACAGGGTTCGGGCGGCTTGGGACTAATATTCTTACGGCGTTTCAACATCTTGATTCCGATCTTGACAGTCAGGGCACTTACCGCGCGGTAAGCTAGAAATGTACTTACTGATCGAAAGTTACTTGTTATCGGTAATTCAAGTCAATAGCTCGCGGCTCCACCACAACTCGTAAGGAGACCCACGCAAATGAAACTCTACTTCCTGCCCAGCGCATGTTCGCTCGCCGCCCACATCCTCTTGCGTGAGGCGGGCCAGCTTCCGGACCTCGAACTTGTCGTGAAAGGAACGGGAAAGACCGCAAAGGGCGAGGATTATCGAGCCATTTCGCCGCTCGGATACGTTCCGGCGTTGGAGTTCGACGATGGCAGGGTGCTCACCGAAAACACCGCGATCTTGGCATGGATTGCCGAGAATGTCGGCCCGGCGGCACCGAGCGGTCAGGACTATTTCACACTGCTGGAGGAAATCGGATTCCTGTCTACTGAGTTGCACAAGGCTTTCTCACCATTCTTTTCGGACAAGACCCTTTCCGACGACGAGAAAGAAGCGGCCTTGGCAAAGCTGCGCAGCCGGATCGGCCACTATGATGCCGTGTACTTGAGCAAGGATCGCGAGTTCGATGTCGCGCAGGCCTATGCCTATGTCATCCTCAGTTGGACGCAGTTTATCGGATTCGACCTCGGCGAGTTTCCTCGGGCACAAGCCTTTGTCCAGCGGATCGACGCGCGCGAAGCCGTGAAGGCGGCTCGAGCAGCTGAAGCAGAGGCGTTGGCAGCATGATTCCCGAAGCCATACCGCAATTGCTGCAACGCTATTTCGACGCGCTGTACCATGCCGACGCTGGCCTTTTGGCTAGCGTCATGCACCCCAAGGCCATCTATGCCAGTGCCGACGAACAGCCATTGCTCTACCGCAACATGGAGGAATATCTTCCCGTTGTGGCCAGACGTGTCTCCCCATCTTCACGTGGAGAGCCCCGCAATGACCAAGTCGAGACAATCTGCCTTGCGGGAGAAAACACCGCCATGGCGCGAGTCCGCTGCAGCATCGGCAAGAGCGACTTCACCGACTTTCTCACGCTGGTGCGCGACGAAGGCGAGTGGCGGATCATGGCCAAAATATTCCAGATCAAACCAAAGGAAAAATAGAAGATGCCATTTGTGAATGTGATGGTGACCCGCGAAGGCGTGACCAACGACCAGAAGCGCCGGGTGATTTCAGGGGTCACCAAGCTTCTGCAGGATGAGCTCGGCAAGGATCCACGCACTACACATGTTGTGATCCAGGAAGTGGAAACTGAGAATTGGGGAGTAGGCGGCCTGCCCTGCCTCGAATTTAGAGCAAACGCCAAATAGAAAACGGGCCGCGGTGGCTTGCGCCCCGCGGCCCTCTCTCCCGCTCGCAGAAGAAAGCCCCCGAACCGCTGTGGTTCGGGGGCTTTCCCAATTCGATTAGTCGTCCTTCAGGAAGGCCGGCATGTGGTCGGAACCACCGCCATTGTCGCCACCCTTGTCGCCACGATCATCGCGATCACGGCCCCGGTCGTTCCTGTGGCCACGGTCACGACCGCCGCCACGACCACCGCGATCGTTGCGGGGTCCACGGCGATCACCTCCACGGCCGCCACGATCACCGCGCGGTTCGCGCGGCGGGCGAGTGTCTTCCAGCTCTTCGCCGGTTTCCTGGTCCACGACGCGCATCGACAGGCGAACCTTGCCGCGATTGTCGATCTCGAGAACCTTGACCTTTACTTCCTGGCCTTCGCTGACAACATCGGTCGGCTTTTCGACGCGTTCGTTCTTCATTTCGGAGACGTGGACGAGGCCGTCCTTACCGCCCATGAAATTCACGAAAGCACCAAAGTCGACGATGTTGACGACCTTGCCAGTGTAGATCTTGCCCACTTCGGCTTCCTCGACAATGCCTTCGATCCAGGCCTTGGCGGCCTCGATCTGACTAAGGTCGGAGGAGGAGATCTTGATCACACCCTCGTCGTCGATATCGACCTTCGCGCCGGTCTCGGCCACGATCTCGCGGATCACCTTGCCGCCGGTGCCGATGACGTCACGGATCTTCGACTTGTCGATCTGCATCGTCTCGATACGAGGAGCGTGGGCGGAAAGCTCGGTGCGGGCAGAGCCCAGAGCCTTCTGCATCTCACCCAGGATATGCGCACGACCGGCCTTGGCCTGTTCAAGCGCCTTTTCCATGATTTCCTTGGTGATACCCGCGATCTTGATGTCCATCTGGAGCGAGGTGATGCCTGCTTCCGAACCAGCCACCTTGAAGTCCATGTCACCCAGGTGATCTTCGTCACCCAGAATGTCGGACAGGACGGCGAAGTCATCGCCTTCAAGGATCAGGCCCATGGCGATACCCGAAACCGGGCGTTCGATCGGAACACCGGCGTCCATCATCGACAGGCAGCCGCCGCAAACGGTCGCCATCGAGGACGAGCCGTTGGACTCGGTGATGTCAGACAGGATACGGATCGTATAGGGGAAATCCTCATGGTCGGGCAGGACAGGGTGCAGCGCGCGCCATGCCAGCTTGCCATGACCGATCTCGCGACGGCCCGGAGCGCCGAAGCGGCCCACTTCACCGACCGAATAGGGCGGGAAGTTATAGTGCAGCATGAAGTTCGAATATGTCAGGCCGTCGAGGCCGTCGATCATCTGCTCGCTGTCCTTGGTGCCCAGTGTGGTGGTGCAGATCGCCTGCGTTTCACCGCGGGTAAACAGCGCCGAACCATGCGTGCGGGGCAGGAAGCCGACCATGCTTTCGATCGGGCGAACCTGGTCCAGCTTGCGACCGTCGATACGCTGGCCGTCCTTGAGGATGGCGGTACGCACGATCTCGGCTTCGAGCTTCTTCACGGCCTTGCCGGCGGTCATCTGCGTCTGGCCATCGGCCTCGGCATATTTTTCCTTGGCCTTGGCACGTGCCTCGTTGAGCGCGTTGGAACGCTCGGACTTGTCAGTCAGCTTGTAGGCGGCGGCAATATCGTCACCCACAAGGCCGCGCAGCTCTTCCTTGATGGCGGAAGCATCGTCGGAAGTGTCGATTTCCCACGGATCCTTGGCGGCCTGTTCGGCCAGCTCGATGATCGCGCCGACAACCTTCTTGCATTCGTCATGCGCGAACATGACGGCGCCAAGCATTTCTTCTTCCGAAAGCTCCTTGGCTTCGGATTCGACCATCATCACGGCTTCTTGCGTTGCGGCAACCATGAGGTCGAGACGGCCTTCTTCCAGCGCAGCCGACTGCGCGGGATTGAGAACATACTCGCCATCGATATAGCCGACTCGGCAACCGCCGATCGGGCCCATGAAAGGCACGCCCGAAATGGTCAATGCCGCCGAAGCTGCAACCATGGCGACAACGTCTGCCTCGTTCTCGCCATCATAGGAGAGGACCTGGCAAATCACGTTGATTTCGTTGTAGAAACCTTCGGGGAATAGCGGGCGGATCGGGCGGTCGATCAGGCGACTGGTGAGCGTTTCCTTTTCGGTCGCTCCACGTTCACGCTTGAAGAATCCGCCTGGGATACGACCGGCAGAGGAGAATTTTTCCTGATAGTGCACGGTCAGCGGGAAGAAATCCTGCCCTTCCCGCACGCTCTTGGCGGCAGTCACCGCACAAAGCACAACAGTTTCGCCGTAAGTGGCGAGGACCGCGCCGTCAGCCTGACGGGCAATGCGGCCGGTTTCCAGAGTGAGGGTCTTTCCGCCCCACTCCAGCTCTACTTTCTTGGTGTCGAACATATTTATCCTTCGAACCCGCACGGCCCTATTGCCGGGCGGGGTTTGCTGCCGGGTATTCCGTCCCGGTCCGGTGTGGGGCCTTTGACTTGCCCCAGGCCCCTTCACCGAATTGCGAAGGATGCCCAATAGTGAAAGGGCGGCCCCGGAGAGCCGCCCTTCGAGAAACTCTTATTTGCGCAGACCCAGCTTCTGGATCAGGGCGTTGTAGCGCGCCACATCCTTGTTCTTGAGATAGGCGAGCAGGCTGCGACGCTTGTTGACCATCTTCAGCAGGCCACGACGGGAGTGATTGTCCTTGTGGTGATCCTTGAAGTGCTCGGTCAGGTTGCGGATACGCTCTGTCAGGATGGCGACCTGTACTTCCGGCGAACCGGTGTCACCCTTGGCCTGGGCGTTGTCCTTGATAATCTTTTGCTTTGCTTCGGCAGTAACCGACATGTTTTCAAACCTTTCGCAGCATCATTCGATATTGAAACCCCTGGCGACCTTGGCCGTCCCGTCCGAAATCTCCATCAGCGCGACCGGAACATCATCCAGCTTCGCAAGATAGAGCCCGTCCGATTGGGGCAATCCGGAAATGACCCGGCCCTGGCGGGCCGCCTGCGCGCTTTCCGGATCGAGAGACAAGGCCGGGATGCCGTCCAGCCCCGCCTCCAGTGGCAGGAGGTGGTCTTCAAGTGGCGCGCCCTTACCGATTTCGTTCAGTTTGTCCAGCGAAATCGCCTGATTTTCATCGAAGGGGCCAGCCTTGATGCGTCTGAGGTAAGTGACATGGCCCACGGTCCCCAGTGCATGGGCGATATCGCGCGCGAGACTGCGGATATAGGTGCCCTTGCTGACATGCGCGATCAGCGTGACGCTGTCGGCCAGCTCCAGTGGTGCGGAGGGGTCGTAAGGATCGGGGCGACCGGCGGTGGTCTGGAATGCTGAATCGATAGGCTGGCGTTCCGAACCACCGAGGAGCTCGAGCGAATGGATAACGACCGCCCGCGTCTGCATCTCCACATCCTCGCCCGCCCGCGCCCGGTCATAGGCGCGCTTGCCGTCGATCTTTACCGCAGAATAGGCAGGCGGGACCTGTTCGATCGGGCCGGAAAAATGCTCACAAATCGCTGCCACCGCTGCAAGTGGTGGCCGGTGGTTCGACCTCGCAGTTACCTCGCCTTCGGTATCGAGCGTATCAGTCTCTTCACCGAAAGCGATGGTGAATTCGTACGTCTTGTCGCTGTCGAGCATGCGACCGCAGAGCTTGGTCGCCTCACCCAGAGCAATGGGCAGTACCCCTTCCGCAAGCGGGTCGAGCGTACCGCCATGTCCGACTTTGACTTTACCATATCCCGCTTCGCGCAGATTGCGCTTCACCGCACCCACTGCCTGCGTCGAACCCAGCCCGCGCGGTTTATCGAGAATGATCCAGCCGTGGGGCATTAGATGCTCAGTTCCCGGCGAAGACAGATGCGAGATCGAGATACTTGCCCATCAACCAATTCACCGGCACCAAAACGGTCCTGCCAAGAACATCCCATTCGGGGAAGACCCAGATCAACGCAATCAGAAGGAAAAACAGGCCCATGCCCAGATTACGTAGCTTGGCATAGCTCCGCGCCATTTTTTCCGGCAACAGCCCTTCGGCAATGTGCGAGCCATCAAAAGGCGGGATGGGCAGCAGGTTGAAGATGGCGAGGAAGATATTGAGATAGAGGAAAGTCAAGAGGGCCTGGGCGGCAAAGCTCGGCTCTCCTCCTATTCCGACTGCAAGCAGTGGTGCGAATAGCCCCAGCGCCAGTGAAGCAGCCAGCGCCAACAGCAAGTTCATTCCTGGCCCGGCGGCAGCCACCCACATCATGTCCACGCGCGGATTGTTAAGCCGTTGCTTGACCACGGGCACCGGCTTGGCCCAGCCGAAAGGCGGCCCACCCATCAGGATCATGGCGCCGGGAATGAGCAGGGTTCCCACGGGATCGACATGACGTATCGGGTTGAAGCTCAGCCGCCCGAGGCTGCTGGCCGTGGGATCGCCCAGCCATTTGGCGACCATGCCGTGCGCCACCTCATGAAACACGATGGCCACGATCAGCGCGGGTATCAGCAGGGCAATATAGAAGACAGTATCGGTCATGCGCGTTGGCGTAGCAGATGGGGATTGCTGCGCCAGAGGTAAAGACGTGGGCATTCACCGCTGCTAGCCACCCGGTATCAGGTGAAAGGATTGCACGGCATGAGCACAGCTGCATCGCAGAAGGGTCTGCTTGGGAAGATAGAACGAGCAGGCAACAAGCTTCCCGATCCGGTGTTCCTGTTCCTCTATTTCATCCTTGCCCTGATGGTGGTGAGCGTGCTGGCCGATTTGGCGGGCCTTACCGCAAGCCATCCCACCGAAATCGACGAGACAACCGGCACGGCGAGGCAGATCGGTGCGGTCAGCCTGCTCTCGGCAGACAATATCCGCCGCCTGTGGGTCGAAATGCCCGCCACCTTTACCCACTTTCACCCGCTCGGCTATGTGCTGGTAGTCATGCTGGGTGCCGGTGTGGCCGAGCGCGCAGGACTGTTCGGCACCGCCATGCGCGCAGGCCTTCGCAAAGCACCCAAAGCCATGCTCACCCCGCTGGTCGTTTTTGTCGGCATGATGGGGAACCACGCCGCCGATGCAGGCTATGTCGTGCTGATCCCCCTGTCCGGGATTATCTTTCACGCCGCAAGACGGCACCCCGTGGCGGGCATCGCAGCAGGCTTTGCAGGCGTTTCCGGCGGCTTTTCCGCCAATCTTATCCCTGGCCAGCTCGATGCGCTACTTTTCGGCCTTACACAGGCATCGGTTGAGACCGTCTTTACCGGCATCACCGTGAATATTGCAGGGAACTGGTATTTCATCGCCGCAATGACCTTCGTCTTCCTGCCGGTGATCTGGTTCGTGACCGACAAGATCATCGAACCACGCCTTGGTGAGTGGAACCCCGAAACCGCCGAAGCCACGCTGGCACAGCCGCAGAGTGATCGCGAACTGACCGAGGGAGAGAAGAAGGGCCTCAAAAGGGCAGGCCTTGCCGTGCTGGGTATCTGCCTTCTCTGGGCGCTGTTCGTCTGGGGACCGGGAACACCGCTGATCGAAGAGGAGGCTCCACCCGAAGGTCGCCTCAGCCCCTTCTACCAGAGCCTGGTTGCCTTCTTCTTCCTGCTCTTCCTCGCGGCGGGCTGGGCCTATGGCAAGGCTGCGGGCAAGATCGAAAACCACCGGGACCTGGTCAAGATGATGGCCGGATCGATGGCGGACATGTCCTATTACCTTGTACTGGCCTTTGTCGCCGCGCATTTCGTGGCCATGTTCAGCTGGTCAAACCTCGGCCTGATCCTGGCCGTATTCGGTGCCGATTTCCTTGGCTCATCGGGGCTTCCCGCCTGGGCACTGCTGGCGGCGATCATTGTCGTGTCGGCCTTAATCAACCTCTTCGTGGGATCGGCCAGCGCCAAATGGGCATTGCTCGGCCCGGTGCTGGTGCCCATGTTGATGCTGTTGGGCATTTCTCACGAAATGGCCACCGCCGCCTATCGCGTGGGCGACAGCGCGACCAATATCATTACCCCGCTGATGAGCTTCTTCCCGCTGATCCTGATATTCGCCCAGCGCTGGGACAAGAATTTTGGGCTTGGATCGCTTGCCGCGACGATGTTGCCCTACTCCATCGGGCTGATGCTGGTCGGGCTTGCTCTAACGATTGGCTGGGTCGTGCTCGACTTGCCGCTTGGCCCGGGTGCGGGGGTCTTTATGGATGTGCCGGTAGCACCGTCACAATAGGTCTTCGTTTGGCCTAAGAAGACCACTCGCCTGCGAGGAGCGAGAACACGCCCGTATCGCGTACATGGCCGGTCCAGGTTACTCGATCCGATCGTGCCACGCCTTCCTTTGTCGCGCCCAGCTTGAGCACCGCCGCCTGCGAACGGGCATTGCGTTCATCCACACGGAATTCGACACGGCGGAACCCGGCGGCAAAGGCGCGATCAAGCAGCAGTTTCTTGACACGCGTATTGAGGCCCGTGCCGCGCGCATCCTGCGCCATCAGCGTGCCGCCGATTTCGAGGCCCTGCCTGTCCGGGGCGATCGCCATATAGCTGGTGGTGCCGCGCACCACGCCATCGACTAGGACAACCAGCGTGATCCGCGCGGGAATGGCTTGTGCCGCGTCGAACAGCGGATCGAACGCTGCGCCAGACATGTTGTAGGGATAGACCTCCCACACCGGATCATCGGGATTGCAGCAAGCGCGCAGGCCTTCGCGATGTTCCTCTTCCAGCGGGCAGACAACGATATGGCCGCCTTCCCACTGATCGTCGCTCATAGGTAGAGAGAGGCTCTCCACATCCGGCGTCGCGGTCATTCCTCTTCATCCAGGTCGCGCCGCACACGCGGATCGTCGAGCAGTTGGTCAATACGGCTCGCCTCGTCGAAG
>CAJXLD010000013.1 GCA_913055595.1 uncultured Altererythrobacter sp. | reverse complement strand
ATCCAGTCAGACAAGCTGGGTACCAGCGTAGCAGATACGTTGCGCGTCTATGCCGCCGAGATGCGTGAGAAACGTCGCATGCGGGCTGAAGAGAAAGCGCACCGCTTGCCTGTTATCATTTCCATACCTTTGGTGGTATGTATGTTGCCGACTATGATCGGCGTATTGATGTTGCCAGGCGCCGTGCGCGTGTTGCGTCAATTGATCCCCGCTCTGACAGGCGGATGAGGAGGGTAAGATGAACAGACTTCCCAAAATCGCTGCCATGACAATCATGGCTGTTTCGCTTTCAGGCTGCCAAAGCCTGCCGGTTATCGGCCATTGGTTTGGCGGACCAAAGAATGTGACCGAGCGCCCTGCTCCGGCGCTGGCTGGTGCGCAGGTCCTCGAAGAGGGGAGGGCCCAGTTGCGCTCCGGCCAGATTTCTGCGGCGATCGCTTCTTTCCGTATGGCGCGTATGGATCCCGCGGTTGCGGCTGATGCAAACAACGGCCTGGGCGTTGCTTATATTCGCCTGGGTCGGATGGACCTGGCAGACCGCTATTTCCGGACGGCACTGAACCTCGAGCCGGAAAACGAGCGTTTTGCAGCGAATTTGCTTCGCCTGCGTCACGACATCATGCTGGCCCACCGCGCTCGCGTCGAGGCACAACAGCTGGCTGTTGCAGAAAGAGCTTCTTCAGACGAAACCACAGCTACGGCGTCATCTCCCATCCCGGTTCCTGCCGAGCAGCCGCGCTCGCGTCGTATCGCGCGAAGCCCGGTTCTGCATCTTGCAACAAATCCGTCACTCGATGAAACGCCAAGCTCGATTGAAGTAGTTTCTGCTCCTGCGCAGACAATCACGCTTGCAGAGGCAATGGCGACATTCCCTCAAGCAGGCGCTGTTGATGCAGAAACACGTAGTGGTCCATTTGAGGTCGTCTTTAACAACGACTGATCGTGATCGCACTTACGATAATTGCGCTCGCGCTGGGCGCAGTGGGTGCCGTCTGGGACATTCTGCACCGACGGATACCTAACTGGCTGTGCGCAATCTTTGCGTTCGCCTGCGCGACGCGCCTGGTCTGGATTGACGGGTGGGAGGCGCTGGGTTCGGGCGGTTTGCACGCCGTTTTAGCGCTGATTGTTGGCATGCTCCTGTTCCGCCTCGGCTGGTTTGGAGGCGGCGACGCCAAGTTCTACACGGCGGCTGCACTGGGCACTCCCCTGGGAAGCGCGATAGGGTTGTTGTTCTGGACAGCGATTGGTGGCTTGGGCCTAGTTGTTGTCTTTGGTATGCTACGCCTGATTTCGCGTACGCGCGACAAGGACAGGGCAAAGAGGCTTGCGATACTTCCTTATGGTGTTGCAATCTCCATTGGCTTCGCTGTTACTGTGATGTTCAACCCGATAATTTAGGTCATGCTTTTCTAACTGCAGGTGTATGCGGCAAGGTGTTCCCGGCACGAAAGCATAGACTTGCGTAATCTCGTTGGCATCCAAGCGGGGCAATTTCATCTGCCACTGGCAGCTCCAAATTGGGCGCGATCTCAACTCATTTCGTGAGCGATGCCGGCGCCGGCGGGTACCCGCTTTAATTCACTTATCCTTGCCAGAACAAATTTGCTGTTTACCATAGGTATCAGGGTCGCTTTGAAATAGGAGGCGACCTTGGCTGGATTCGAGAACCGTTTTACCAGGATTTTTCATCTTAAGATTGTCTTGGGTTGCACCGTGGCGACCTTGTGCGCCCAGCCAACAATTTTGCATGCCCAAGACGGATCAGAGGGTGGTACCACATTTAGCGGTAGCGGATCGGACTATACAAATTTTGCAGGAACGCAGGTCACAACGGCTGGTGGCGCTCAGTGTATCCAGCAAACTGACACCGAATTTTTTGCTTTGCAGATTTCGGCGGCCAGTCTTTTCTCAAATCCACTTACTGCTCCTGCAGGCACTGCGACAGCAACAACAGCGTGGGTGTTACGTGACGTGGTCAATGGCAGCCTTCCTGAATGCAACACAGACATTCTTGGAGGTTTGAGAGTCTCAAGTGGAGGTATCCGCGTCAATGGCGGTGATTCCGAATTTAACGGTGCCCTGAGCGTAAACGGTCGGCTCTATGCTAACCAGTTAGACACCAATTCGCTCGTCAGCGCGAATGGGATCTCCGCGTTCAACGGTGGGATTACCCTTGGGGACAATGGTGGCCTGAGCTATTATCGCGGGATCACAATCGGCGGTGGAGAGATTGCAGGCGCCGGCTTCGGCGGATTGGATGCCATCACAGCCTTCGACAGCGCGATTGCCATAGGCAATGGTTCCCAGGCGCTGGGCGAATTTAGTCAAGCATTCGGTAACGGTGCTATCGCCAGTGGCACTTCATCTGTTGCAGTGGGTTCGAATGCTGCGAGCATCAATAACTTTGCCACAGCTGTAGGGGCGGAAAGTTTAGCCGCCGGAGAGTTTGCATCTGCTTTTGGCTATTCAAGCGAGGCCATTGGAAGCGCATCCTTGGCAATGGGTAACAATAGCCTGGCTCTAGGAAATTCAACTGCGGCGATTGGTGACAACGCTGCCGCGTTAGGTAATGGCTCTAATGCCATAGGCGCACTGGCTTTGGCGGCAGCTGAAAACTCGATCGCGATTGGCTCTTCAAGCCAAGCACAAGACATCAGAAGTATTTCGATGGGTACGTCGGCAATTGCAGCAAGCGCGGACAGCGTGGCCATCGGTACGCTGGCTTTGGCACAAAACGGGGCAGCAGTTTCGATAGGCCTAGCCAATATTGCTAGTGGCGACGGTGCTGTGGCGATTGGTGACCCAAATCTGGCAACAGGAACGGGTGCGGTTGCAGTTGGCGCAGATAATACCGCCACTGGTGATGGTAGCCTTGCTATTGGTCAGAACAATCTTGCTGAGGGAATTTCGGCAGTCGCATTCGGCGCTAACGCAACGGCGCAAGGCCAAAGTGCAGCTGCCATCGGCAACCAAAGTACCGCAAGCGCAGCCGGTGCAGTAGCGATCGGTGAAGGGGCGCTCGCTTCCGGGGCACAGGCGACAGCTTTTGGCGTTTCGAGCAGTTCTTCTGGATCATCATCTCTGGCGTTCGGTACGGGCAGTTCCGCGAGTGCAAATGAAGCGAACGCATTGGGTAGTGGAGCTGTCGCTTCCGATGTGAATGCCTCTGCGTTCGGTACGCTGGCCAGTGCCCAGGCTCAGGATGCAATTGCCATCGGATATTCCAGCACATCGCTCGGGGTCTCGTCGCTCGCCTTCGGTACCACCAGCATGGCGAGTGGAGTTTCGTCCAATGCGATCGGCAATAATGCTTCCGCGACCGATTTGAACGCTTCTGCGTTCGGTACGTTGGCGAGTGCCCAGGCTCAAGATGCAATAGCCATCGGCTATTCTAGCACTTCGCTCGGAGTATCGTCGCTTGCTATGGGTACAAACAGCACCGCAATGAGCCTTTCATCGACAGCATTAGGTGACGGCGCAATCGCAGCGGACGTCAATGCTACAGCGATCGGGATGCAGGCTACCGCAGGCTTTCAGGATTCGCTTGCTATCGGCACAAACAGCGCGGCCTTGGCGTCTCAAAGTATTGCAATCGGACTGGATTCGACGGCAGCATCCAGTGACAGTGTGGCAATCGGCACTCTTGCTGTCGCACAGGACGGTGCAGCGGTATCAATCGGTTTAGCCAATGTAGCTAGTGGCAATGGCGCTGTCGCAATTGGCGACCCGAACCTGGCGACAGGCGTGGGCGCAGTAGCAATTGGCGCGGATAATGTAGCCACCGGAGATGGTGCTGTGGCTATCGGCAACAACAACACCGCTATTGGCGATTCAGCTATTGCGATCGGAGCCGACGCGAATGCAAACCGTTTCAGGAGCATAGCGATCGGACAATCTTCCGAAGCCCTGGGAACCAATGCAACCGCCCTTGGTCAAAGTGCATCTGCTGGATTTCTAAATTCGACCGCCATCGGTACAAATGCTACGACCATCCGTCCTAGCCAGATTATGGTCGGTACACCTACGAACACGGTCACGATGCCCGGCATTACCAGTGTTGCGAGCCTTTCTTTCCAACGGGGGCCGCTCTCTTTTGTTACCACTGATGCTGACGGGAATCTTGCTATCGAAGACGGCGGATTCTTGAAATCTGTTTTGGAAAACCGGCAAGGGGTAGCACTCGCTGTTGCGATGGAGTCTCCCGATCTTGTGGCAGGCGAAGGCGGTGGCATTTCATTCAACTGGGGCAATTTTGAAGGAGCAAACGCTTTTTCTCTCTCTGCGACCGGTGTGGTAGCTGAGGAAGTCTTCGGTGAAAAAGGCCGCTTTACCGTGAACGCCAGCTTGGGTGTTGCAACTCGTTATTCAGATCCAATCATGAGACGTTCGGTTTCCGCAAACGTAGCTACAAGGGTTGGTGGGCAGATTACCTGGTAAGCGAGCTGGGCTTTCACATTACTGCACGATGTCCGTGGGCCCGCAGTTTGTATGGATGCCGTCAATCCTTGTTCAACGTCCGGAAGGTTCAATTCCAGCAGAATTCATCTCCTCAGGAGAAACGACACCGTCCCTATCGCTATCGATTCGGTCAAAATTTTGCTGCGTGACTATGCGATACTCCAAGAGTGTTATGGCTTGATCGCTGTTTGAATCGAATTGTTCGAGAAACGGAGCGGGGTTTATGGCAACTTGATCCAAGTCCATGAGACCTGCAAATTCATCTGCATCAATAAGGCCATTCTGGTCGGTATCCAGCCTGTCGAAAGCGCGCCGGTTCTGCCGCAACGCTTCGGCCCGCATGGCCATTTCCTGGGCTGAAGAAATTTCTTCTGGCGTTAGAACGTTATCTCCATTGGCATCCATCCTTGCAAACTCAGTGTCCATTTCAGAAATAAAGTCTGCCCGATTGAGGGGTTGCGGAGTACCTGTCTCCTGCGCGCATAATGGCCCTGAGCCCGTCGCCAGAAGAACTATAAGAACCGATTTTCGCAATTTGACGTCTCTCCTCTTCGATCAGACCTTGACTGCAGTGTCGTGGCACGCATTCAAATGCGGCCTTCATCGATCCCTTCAGTTCAGATACGCTATCATTCTGTATCTCGTAAGGATTCAATCGAAGGCTTCGACGCCGCGGTTATAGAGGTCTGCGGCACCAGGCATATGGCCTTTTGGCCATATTGTAATTTCTGCCGAGCATGCAATCTGTCATCCCGAATTTTCGCACGCGACCCGCGAAGATTCCCTCCCCCGGAGGGGGCGGCTGCTGGTGGCAACAACCTAGCAGTCGCCCACCCGGTGCGAAACGAGCATCATAGACCCACTGTTGTATTGGCGCTTCAGTACTTCCCAGATTGGAACGTTCGCCAACGCCCCAAGATCAGTAGGATCACCTAGGGCGAGATTTATCAAACTGACAAAGTAAGATGCCATTGCTCGACGTGCGACCCAAGTCGATTTGCAGTTGCAATTCGGACTTTCTCAGGCCCCCGCTTTGGCGGGGGTCCTTTTTTCAGGATGCCAAATGATTGAAGACATTCGGGTTCATAACGCCGATTTGAGCATTGAGTTCGCTCATGCCGGAACTGCACAGAGTTTGATGCGCGACAATAGCGAGCGTTTTGGGCAACGCTCGATATGTCGGCCATTTTTCTAGGCTCTGACAGCACTCCTCGGTGAAACCAAACTTGCACTCAAATCTTCCGTGGGGCAAACCCCTTTCAGGCCGCCGATTCTCAATTAGGTCTAACCAACACAAGCTAAACCAAGCGATATAGGAGGCTCCAGTCTCTAAGGGCAAAGATGGGGCAAATTCTGCCCACCTAACCTCATCCAAGCGAACTATTGATACGAATGTCATTGATATGGCGGCTGCTCGTCAGAGGTTGCAAAGGCCAGCCGACGATGCTCCGGAGTGGGCAGATAATATAAAATTGAGCTGCGCTTATGCGCGCCTTATCAAGACGCAACACGCGTACGATCTGGAGTGTCTCAATCTAATTCTGCTGCGAGACTATGATGACATCGCTTGGTGGGATGCTCCGGCTGATATTCAGGAGCGTGTTTATAGCATCAACCGTCTTTGGTGCGCATATGTAGAACTACTAGTCATAATCGCTGAAATGCCAGCCAAGACGATCACAGAGGCACAAGATAAGAGGCGCACCATGCCGAAAGACTGGCTCAAGCTTGAAGGAGCAGCAGACAGGCGCAAGAGAATGCGCGAAGGCTGCCTTTTAGACGATCACCTTTTCCCGCCTAGCCTTAAGCTGTCCTGTACGGAGGGACGATAACCTATCGCAGCGCGACACAACTCAACAAGAATCCATTCAAAACGCTGCTCTGTTAGAAGTATTCTTGGACAATCTGGAGTTCGTATCTAGAGCCTGCAGATCGCATGCTAGCCGTCCGCCATGACGTAACATCATCGATCTGTTCGCGCCTTCGCACCTAATGCTCTCGGTGTGCGCCTTGTTACCGCAGGCCGCGAGACCGAATAGGTGGTGAAGTTGCTAATCTCTAAAGCTGACCTGCTTGATATTGCTATTGCTCTCTATCTTGGTTTCATCCCATAGGGCAGCTCCGAAGTGAAGGCATCGATCCGCGCTATTTCACCACCATCAAAATGCAGCATTTCGGTCACCTGGAATGTGCGCGGATAGCCTTGGCCATTGGTAGCCGGGAAGTCCTCGAAGGTGCGCCACACGGCGAGGCCGCGTTCTTCGTCCACCGCCAGGAGCTGCCGATCGCGGATATTGCCGATTGTGGCGAGGCCCGGACCGCCGAAGGGTGACTTGCAATCGCCCATATCCTGGCCGTTCACGAACCAGTGGCATTGCGAACCCATGACTTCGGGCGCGTCCTGATTGGTGAGGATGGCATCGAAGAAGGCATCCCCCTCTGCCAGCATATCAGCACGGCTGGTGCGGCGTTCTGCCGGCAGCGTTGTGAATTGTGGCGCTGAGGTAGGCTCCGCATAAGGTGCACCATATTCGCTGCGGCGGATCAGCGCATCGACACTTCCCACTGCATTGCCATCAGCAGAAACCGTCAGTGTGGCCCAGGCTGGCTGGCCATGCTCCTCGATCCGCCCAATCCACACTCCCTTGCCGGTCTCTGCGTCCGCTACGACAAGAGGTGTTGTGTCGATTGCAGTAACGGTGCGCCAGATGCTCTCGCCCACGCGGATGCCGACGCTGTTTTCCGAATATCCGACCTGCTCCCCCCAATGGACATTCTGCCATTGGTTATCGACCAGGTTCAGTGCCACCGAATTGGAAAGCCCAATCAGGCATGAGGTGTTGCACGTTTCGGGATCGGCGGCGAAGCGCGGCATTGGTGCAGCATCGCTCCAGAAGGGGTTGTGCATGAAATAGGGCACATAGGTGAACGTCGCCTCGATCCGCTGGATCTCCGCATCGCGGATGCGGAAGGCCTCGATCAGCGTGATTGAGTTGGGCCATTTGAGCGCGGTGCGCATCTCTGCGCCATTGGTCAGCAGGTAGCGGTCGAACTCGTTGGCATGATCGAAGAAGCCAGAGGCAACGACCACGCCGCGCTGTTCATCGACCAGCGGCAGCTGCCGGCGGATTCGCTTGTTGATGCGGTAGAGACCGAGTTCGAACTGCGCGCGGCAGCCTGAAGCGATGGCAGCGGCGCTGCGCTGCTCACCTTCGCGAACGGCGGTCGTCAGGATGCCATTTTCAAGGCGCGAACAATCTTCGGAGAAAGGCGCGAAGACCTGCCCGTCATTGAGCTCGACCGTATCGAAATAGGCATCGGCAATCGCCAGCATGCGTTCACGCGGACGGCGTTCCTCTTCTGGCAAGACCTCCACGAATTCGGGGAAGTGAACCATGTTCTCCCAATCACCATAGGGGGCGGGGAGCGCAGTCCGGCGGTGGACAACGCTTTCGATCTCGTCGATCAGCCCGGCCTCGACATGAACGCGTACGGCGTAGAAAGCTGCTTCGCCGTTCTCGCGGACAGAGCCGAACCATGCGGCATGGCCGGTGGTCTCGTCAGCTACGACGAGGCCGTTCTCGTCCGCTTCCTGCACGGTGCGCCAAGTGCCTGTGCCAATCTCCAGCGGGACATTGTTTTCGGTGAACATGACATCGGCCGCGAGGGGCAGGCTACTGGCATCGCCTGCGGCCAGTGCATCCATATGCGCTTCGACCATGTCGATCAGGCAGTCATACATGCAGCTCGTATCGGGAACGGCGCTGGCCTCTCCCGGCGCCTGCGCCAGCGCGGGAACGGGCAGGGTGGCGGCGAGCGCAATGGCGCTGATCGCAGTCTTCAGCTTGGTCATTTTCTTGTCCTCTTCCCTTAGGGATGGGCCGATGCAGCGGCGTCCGTGTAATCCTCATTTGCGCGGGCGATCAGGAAGGCGTGGATCGCATTGGAATCCTCTTCGCTCAACGTATCGCCGAAGCCGATCATGCCTTTGTCCCCGAACAGGCCTTCAAGCACGATCTCGTTGAACTGGGCGCGCACTTCCTGTGTCATCCAGCGTAAGTCCTTCATCCCGCCCTCGGCATTGGCACCGTGGCAGCGCATGCAATTCTCGGCATAAAGCTCGCGCCCGCGTGCAACCTGCGCCTCGCTTGCCATCAGGAAGGGTGGTCGCGGCAGGTCGCTGGGTGGTGGGGGCGGAGGGAGTTCCACGCCTGTCGCACCGAGCTTGAATACCAGCAGCTTGGCGGTCGAAGTCTCGAACGGGCCAAGATTGTAGACCGGCGATCCGCCCCAGCCGGCATTGATGGCGATGTACTGTTCTCCATCCGCCATATAGGTGATGGCTCCAGCGACCGGAGCCTGGTCGATTTCCATCTCCCACAATTTCTCGCCATTGTCGGCGCGATAGATCGCCAGCGTCTTGTTGATCGTGCCCTGGATCACGAGATTACCCGCTGTTGCCAGCGTGCCGCCCGATCCGGGGTGCGGATAATCCACGCGCCAGGCCTCTGTCTGCGTCACCGGATCCCATGCGAGCAAATAGCCCTTCTCGGTTGCGCGCACCTCTTCCATCAGCTGCGCGCGCAATTCGGGCATATTGCCGCGCTGCTGGCCCGAATTGGAGCGGTGGTAGTTGAAGGCGAAGTCCTCCTTGGGCAGGGCAGCATAGATATCGCCCTGTTCCTGCGCCGAGAAATAGACCAGCCCCGTCTGCGGGCTGTAGCTCATCGGGTGCCAGGTGTGCCCTGCCAGCCAGCTGGGCAGCATCATATGCGGCGTGGTGGTATTATGCGCGCCCGGCTGCAGTACCGGGCGCCCCGTCTCGGGATCGATGCTGCTGGCCCAGGTGTTTTGCGACAGGTAATTCTCGGCCGAGATGAACTCGCCCGTCGCCCTGTCGAGAACGTAGAAGAAGCCGTTCTTGGGTGCCTGCATCAGCACCTGGCGCTCCTCCCCGGCGATCTCGAGGTCTGCCAGTGTGATCGGCTGGGTGCAGGTGTAATCCCAGTCTTCCTCGGGCACCATCTGGTAATGCCAGACATACTCGCCGCTCGTCGCATCGACTGCGACGATCGAGCAGAGGAAGAGATTGTCGCCTTCGCCATCGCTGCGGATGGACCACATATGCGGGCTACCATTGCCCGTGCCGATATATACGAGGTTCAGCTCTGCATCATAGGCGAAGCTGTCCCACGCAGTGCCGCCGCCGCCCCAGCGCCACCATTCGCCTGACCATGTCGGCAGGGCGATCTCCATCGCGCTGTCGGAAGCTTCGCCGTCAGGGCCATCTTCGGGATTGCCGGGGACGAGGAAGAACTTCCACATTTCTTCGCCCGTCTCCGCGTCGAAGGCGGAAACAAATCCGCGCACGCCATAATCCGCGCCGCCATTGCCGATGACGACTACGCCATCATAGACACGCGGTGCGCCGGTGATGGAATAGGCACCCAGTTCGCCCTCGGTGGAGAAGGTCTGCGTGGTCCATACCTCTTCGCCCGTTGCCGCATCCACGGCGATCAGGCGGCCATCAAGCGCTCCAATAATGATCTTGCCATTCCATGCAGCGATACCGCGGCTGGAGGGGCCACAACAGGCAAGTCGTGCCCATTCCGGGCCGACTTGCGGGTCATAGGTCCACAGCTCCTCACCTGTCGCTGCATCATATGCGGTGACGATGTTGTAGATGCTTTCATTGTAGAGCACGCCATCGATCACCAGTGGGGTGGCCTGCACGCCGCGCTTTGTTTCGAGGTCGTCGAACCAGGCTAGGCCAAGCTCGCTGACATTTTCGGCATTGATCTGCTCGAGTGGGCTGAAGCGGTCCTCGCCCCAGGTGCGCCCGTGGCTCATCCAGTTGCCGATACTGGCATCATCTTCGGTGGCCAACATGCGCGCCGTATCGACCGCCGCGGGTCCTGAATAATCACTACCAGATGAACAAGATGCGAGCGCAACCCCTGCGCAGGCCGCAGCGGCAAAACCCAATGAAAAACGACGCATGATGAGCTTGAAACTCCCCTCTCCCATCCCTTGGCCCCTCGCTAACGCGAAAGTCGGTTGGACCACAAGGGCGATCGGGTGATTGCGACAAATAAGTACATCAAAGATTGCAACAAGCAGGGTTTCCTCTTGCAACTGTTCGATCGAACGAATAATGGCCGGTGGCAATGCGAAACAAGCTCATCCATGCGGCGATCGAAAGATTCGGCAAGCGCGGTTTCGACGCTGTGGGAACGCGCGAGATCGCCGCTGCAGTGGGCACGCCCATGTCTTCGATCACCTATCATTTCGGAGGCAAGGAAGGGCTCTATCTCGCTGCAGCCGAACATATCTTCGATTACTTGCGCGATCATGTCGCGCCGCAGGAAGAGGATATGCCGTCGGCCGATGCCAGTGATGCCGAGCGCTTGGACGCCATCTGCAACAGCTTGCGCCGTGTCGGTGCCTTCATGTTGGGAGAGGATAGCGCGCATTTTGCCCTCTTCATCGGCCGCGAACAGCAGGATCCCACTCCTGCAGTGCTGGACATGATGCGTGAGCGGATCATTCCGATGATGTTCGGCCTTTCCGCACAGGTCCGCTTTCTGCGCCCGCAATTGTCGGAGGATGAGGCAAAGGCAGTTGCCGTATATATCTTCGGCATGGCGATCACCTTACGCCATGCACGCGCTTCGCTCGAATTGCTGCTGGAGCAACAGCCGCTCAATGACGCCACAAAGGCCATGCTGCTCGACCAGCTCGAACAATCGGCGCGGGCTGTATTGGCGGGAGGCGTGCAATGAGAATGCGCCTCGCCTTTACTGGTGCCAGCATGCTGGCGCTTTCCGGCTGCATATCCATGGCGCCGCAAGCCGAAGTACCAGAAGTGGTCTCGGCCATGCCCGAGAGCTTTCGCGATACCGAGGTCGACGGCGATTATCGCCCCGCCGCCTGGTGGACCGCGTTTGAAGACCCCGTACTGAATGCACTGGTCGATGGAGCGCTCGACGCCAATCTCGATATAGCGCAGGCGGCGGCACGGGCGGAGCGTGCGGCGGCACAAGCGCGCGTTTCGCGTGCAGGACTGTTGCCAACGCTCGATGTTTCCGCGGGTGCCAGCTATCAGGACAATCCGCTATCGGGCGGGGCATTCTCAAATTTCCCGGGCGCGCCTACGCGGCTTTCGAATGAGAGCTACTCGTTGGGTCTCGCCGCGTCCTATGAGCTCGACCTCTTTGGCAAGGTACGTGATGACTTCCGCGCGGCCCGCGCCGATGCGCTGGCGGCAGAGCAGGATTATCGCTCTGCGCGCCTCGCCACCGTGGCAGAAGTCATTTCCGCCTATTTCGACATGGTCGATGCCCGTTACCAGATCGAGAATACGCGGCGCACGCTGAATGTCTTGCGCGATCGCGCCGCACGGACCGACGAACGCTATCGTCGCGGCCTGGCGCAGAGCTTCGAACTCTACCAGATCAGACAGGAACTGAGAGGAACAGAGGCGAACCTGCCGCAGCGCGAAACCGCACTGGCCGCCGCCGAGGGCCGATTGGCATTGCTGCTCGCCGAATATCCCCAGGCTCTTGATGACTTGCTCGCAGAACCGCTGCAACCGCGCCTCAGTTTTGCACCGGTGCCATCGGGCATGCCCGCAGACCTGCTCACACAGCGTCCCGATGTTGCGGCGGCGTGGGAGCGGCTCGAGGCGGCGCGGCTGCGAATCGGCGCGCGGCGCGCGGAACGTTTCCCGCGTCTTTCGCTCAGCGCTTCTACCGGTACGCAGGGCGGAGAAGTGGGCGATGTGGTCGAATTCGGCAACAACTGGCTGCTGCAACTGGGCGCAAACATCGTCGCCCCGATCATCGATGGCGGACGGATCAATGCCAACATACGTGCTGCGCGGGCGAGTTATGACGAGGCGGCGGCCGCCTATGGCCAGGCCGTGCTCAATGCCTGGCGCGAAGTCGAATTAGCGAGCGTGGAATATGAGCAGCAGCGAACACGCTACAGCCTGATCCACGCACAATTGGCAGAGGCCGAGGCCAGCGCCGACGTGCAGGCCGAACGCTATCGGGCGGGCGTTGCCGACTACACCGCCTATCTCGACGCCTTGCGGGCGCAATATCAGGTCGAAAGCAGCCTTTCCGCCGCCGGACGCGATGTCGCGCTGGCGCGGCTAGGCCTGCACCGCGCACTGGGCGGGGACTGGGAAGATGAAGGAACAATGCAATGAGCCGTCAGGTCAAATGGTCCGTTGGACTGCTGGTGCTTGCCGCCGCGATTGCCTATGCCATGATTGCCTTGCGTCCTGAGCCCGAGGAGCAGGAAGTGGTCGCCAGCGTACCGCTGGTTGAAACGGCTGAATTTGTTGTCGAAAATGGCCCTTTGCAAGTGCTCGGCAATGGTACGGTGCAGGCGCGCGAGGAAGTGACGCTCGGCGCCGAAGTTTCGGGCCGCATAACCTATGTCAGCCCTTCCTTCCGCGAAGGCGGCATGGTGCGCGAGGGCGAGGTGCTCTTCCGCATCGACGACAGCGACTATCGCAACCGCGTACGTAGTGCGCAGGCCGACGTTGCGGCGCAGGAGGTGGTCGTTTTGCAGGCGCAGGAGGAAATGGCCATTGCCGCGCGCGAATTGCAGCGTTTTGCCGATCGTGAGGGGGCAAGAGCCACATCATCCACTGCAAACGCACGTATCCTTGCGCCCGCAGAGTTGGATAACGGTTCGGGCCTAACTGCCTCTAACTCTGCCGAACCCAACATCCTCGCCACGCGTGAGCCGCAGTTGCGCTCTGCCGAAGCGGCGCGGGACCGGGCCCTGGCGCAATTGGCCGATGCCGAACTCGCGTTGTCGCGTACCGTGGTGCGCGCGCCGTTCAACGGATTGGTGCGGAGTGAGAGCGTGTCTGTCGGCACGCTGGTCCAGCCCGGGCAGTCGCTCGGCTCGATCGTTGCCAGCAATGCTTTCGAAGTGCGCGTTTCGCTGACCGAAGACGAGGCGGGGCTCATCCCGACGCTCTTTACGGCGAGCAGTGGTGCAACGCTTGCCAGTGTCACAATGGACTATACCGATGCCACGTGGCGCTGGGATGCGGTGGTCGACCGGGCCGATGCCATCCTCGACCCTGAAACGCGCACGATCGATGTGTTCCTGCGCGTAGCCAATCCCATGCGCGGCGGCGTGATGGTGGGTGCCGGGGAGGCGGGGCAGGTTCCGCCGCTGCTGCTGGGCAGTTTCGTCGATGCCACGATTACCGGCGCGGCAGATAAACCCTATGCGGCAATCCCGCTCGATGCGCTGCGCGAAGGCGACAATGTCTGGCTCCTGGCGCAGGGCAGGCTGCGGATCGTACCGGTACATGTGATCCAGCGCACCGACCGCATTGCCTATGTTGCGGGCGAAGGGCTGGGGCAGGGTGGCCATGTCGTCACCAGCAGCCTCCGCACGCCGGTAGAAGGCATGGAACTGCGCAGCGAGAACGAGACCGGAGACGATGCGGGTGAGTGACACGCCACCTCCTGACGCTGCTCCCTTGCAGGACGATACCGAGCCGCTTGACCGCTTCGGTCGGCCCGCTGAACATGCGCGCGACCGCAAGGGCGCGATCGCATTCATGGCCCGCAATGGGGTGGCCGCCAACCTGCTGATGCTCTTCATGATCTTGGCGGGTTACGTTTCTTACAACAGCATCGTGCAGGAGGTCTTCCCCGAAACCAGCCTGGACATGATCAGCGTTTCGGTCGTCTATCCCGGCGCCACGCCAGAGGAAGTGGAAGAATCCATTGTCCAGAAGGTGGAAGAGGCGGTGCAGTCCATCGAAGGCGTGAAAAAGGTCGTCGGCACGGCGTCCGAAGGCGTCGGCACGGTGCAAGTCGAGCTTGAACTGGGCACCGACAACGATCGCGCACTCGACGATGTGAAGAGCGAGATCGACCAGATCCAGACCTTCCCTGTAGACGCAGAAGAGCCCAATATACGAGCGTCGACCGTTCGGCAGAGTGTTATGCGCGTGGCGCTGTATGGCGACGTAACGGAGCGCACGCTGAAGGAAACCGCCTATGCGGTGGAAGACGCGCTGGGGGCACTGCCTGACATCAGCTATGCCAACACAAGCACGGTCCGCGACTATCAGATTTTCATCGACGTGCCGCAGGAGAGGCTGGAAGCGCTCGGCCTCTCGCTCACCGATATCTCGCGTATTGTGGCGCAAAGCAGCCTCGACAGCCCCGCCGGATCGATCGAGACCGATAAGGAACAGGTGCGCGTGCGCACCGTGGGGCAGAATTACGACCAGCACGATTTCGAGAACATCGTCATTCGCACGCGGCCCGACGGCACGATCTTGCGACTGGGCGATATCGCCACGGTGACCGATGGTTTCGAGGATGCGGATCTGATCACGCGCTTTAATGGCAAGCCCGTGGCCTTCGTCGATGTCTACCGAACCAATGACGAACGTGTTCTCGATGTCGCCGATGCCGCGCGCGGCTTCATGGAATCAGAAGCGGCGAACATCCTGCCGCCGGGTGTGGAATATGCCATCTGGAACGACAGTTCGGAACTTTTCAACGATCGTCTTTCGATGCTGCTGAAGAACGCCATGATCGGTCTTGTGCTGGTGTTGGCGGCCTTGACGCTGTTCCTCGATGTCCGTCTGGCGTTCTGGACCGCGGCGGGGATTGGGGCGACCTTTATCGGTGCGGTCTATGTGGTCCAGTTGATGGGCTCCTCCATCAACATGATGTCGCTCTTCGGCTTTATTATCGCACTGGGCCTGGTAGTCGACGATGCGGTGGTGGTGGGCGAGAATGTCTATGCCGAACGCGAGCGCGGGCGTAGTGGCGTTGGCGCTTCCATTGCTGGAACGCAGCGCGTGGTTGTGCCGGTCATCTTCGCCGTGGCGACGACCGTGGTCGCTTTCTCGCCTCTGCTGGCTGTCGGCGGCACGATCGGCAAGGCGCTGGCCGATATTCCCTTGGTGGTGATCGCAGTGCTTGGCCTGTCGCTGGTCGAAGCGCTGCTCATTCTGCCCTACCATCTCAGTCATCTGCCCGCCGCTGGTACACATCCGAGCAATCGCATCCTGCTGGCTTTCGAAACGGTTCAAAAAGGTTTCGACAAGCGGCTGCAGGCCTTCATCGATGGCCCGCTCAATCGCGGCCTGCATTTCGCCGTGTCGATGCCTTATTTGGTGGTCTCAGGGGCTGTCGCGTTCCTGGTCGTAATGATCGCCATGGTTCCCGGCGGAATCATCAAGACAGAATTCTTCCCCGAGATCGAAGCCGAAGTCATCTCCGCCAATCTGGAAATGCCCACGGGCACAACGGTTGAACGTACCGCTGCTGTGGCCGAACTGATCGAGGCCTCGGGCAATCGCGCCGTCGCGCATTTCGATGCCAATGCGCCCGAAGGCACTTCTTACCTTGAAGCGGCATATACGACGATAGGGCTGATCCAGGCGCAGCAAAGCCCGTTGGGCGGTGACGATACGATCCAGCCCAATGTCGCAAATATACAATTCGCCTTCGTAGGTGCTGGTGAGCGGGATTTTTCGGCAGCGGACTTTGAGGCGGTCTGGCGCGAGGAAATGGGCGAGCTGCATGGCGTGCGCTCCTTCTCGATCAGCTCGGCGCTGATTTCGGCAGGTGATCCCATAAACCTGCGCCTGTCGCATCCGGATGAAGATGTGCTCGACCAATCCGCAGCACGGCTGATGGCCGCGCTGTCACGCGTTGCCGGCGTCTATGATATCGAGAGCGACCAGGACGAGGGCGTACGCCAGGTCGATCTGAGCCTGAAACCATCTGCCCGCACCCTCGGCATCACCTTGCAGGACCTGGCCGGCCAGGTGCGTGCCGCCTTCTTCGGGGCAGAAGCAGTGCGCGTCCAGCGCGGACGCGAGGATGTGCGCGTCTATGTCCGCCTACCCGAAGAACAACGCGATTCCGTTCCCGATATCGAAAACTACCGTGTGCGAGTACCTGGCGGGCAGGTGCCGCTCTCAAGCCTTGCCAATATCTCCATCACTTCGGCACCTTCGGCGATCCACCGCGAAGACGGGTTCCGCATCCAGACCGTGACTGCGGATTTGGATACCGACGTGATTACCAGCCAGGAAGCGTCCGATTTGATCGCGGCGGAGATCATGCCTGCCATCCTGGCAGACTTTCCCGGCCTAACTTACGCCTTTGGTGGAGAGCAGGAGGAACAGCAGGATACATTCGGCGATATCGGCACTGCCTTCATGCTGGCCTTGGCAGGCATCTATGCGCTGCTCGCCATTCCCTTCCGGTCCTATATCCAGCCCATGATCATCATGACGGCCATTCCCTTCGGCATGATCGGTGCGCTGATCGGGCATCTGGTGTTGGGCATTCCGCTGGGAATCGTCTCGATGTTCGGCGTCATCGCATTGTCGGGTGTGGTCGTGAATGGCGGACTGGTTCTTATCGACTTCATGAACGAGAACCTGGCCAATGGCATGGAGCCAGAAGAGGCGATCATCGATGCAGCGAAATCGCGCTTCCGGCCGATTGTCCTGACGGCGATCACCACATTCCTCGGCGTGGCACCGATCACCTTCGAAACGAACCTGCAGGCGCAGTTCCTGATCCCGATGTCTGCCAGCCTCGGCTTCGGCATCCTCTTCGCAACCGCGATGCAGCAACTGTTGATCCCGGCTCTGGCCATCATCCAGATGCGCGCGGTGGCGCGTATCAAGACTTGGCTGCGAGGTGTGCGAAACTCTGAAATGCTATCGGCGGCAGGGACAACTGCTTGACAGACTATCTGTTTGAGCGGCCAACCGCCTCGACTGCTCGATCCAGAAGCGCTGCCAGCTTCGCAAGGTCTCTGGGGCCCAACGCATCGCGGATCGGTTGTTCGATTTCGGTAACGGTGGCGAACAACTCCGCCATTCGTTTCTCGCCTTGCTTGGTCAGGAGCAGCATGTTGCGCCGCCTGTCTGTAGGCGAGCGTTCCCGGGATAGAAGGCCGCGCTTTTCGAGATCATCGATAATGCCGACCAGGCTCGGGCTGGTTATGCCGGCTCTTGCGGCCAGATCGGCCTGGGAACTGCCCGGATTGGCCGAAACCAGTGCCATGACGGTGAGCGAGCCTGTCGGAAGGTCAAACGGCTCCGAAACTGAAATGGACGCCGCGTTCAGCATATTGCGCAACAGTCGTATGCGCGGCCCCAGCGAGTTCGATAAAATGCCCCAGTCCAGTGTTCGTTCCCCGAATTCAAGTCCTGGCAACTTGTTTGCATGGATCGACGATTAGCGCCAGTGTAACTTTGGAATCGCCCGAATGACCAGGTTCAATGGGCAAGAGAGGCGATATGGAGCAGCAGACTCCAGGAGCTGGAAGGGAATGAGGAATGGCAAGTGAAGCCTTGCAGCAGGTAATTGCCGGCATGCGCGAGGGCAACGGCCCCGATTTCAGCGGGGACCTGGAGGAAGCGCGTCAGGATTTCGACACATTGTTGGCAACGCTTCCGGTCGAGGCGGAGCTTGAATTCGAAGCTATGAAATTGGGCGGTGTACCAGCCCTCCACAGCAAGACAGGTCCGGCCCATTCAGGTGCGCTTATCTATCTCCACGGCGGTGCATTCGTTTCCGGCAGCGCGCATGGCTACCGTGGACTGGCCGCCAATATCGGCAAGGCCGCAGGGCTGGTGACCTATGCGCTCGACTATCGCCTCGCGCCCGAACACCCTTTTCCCGCTGCAATTGACGATGTGCTGGCCGCCTATCGCGCCCTGCTCGACAGCGGCATGAAACCCGATCGTATTGCCATTGCAGGGGACTCAGCCGGGGGCGGGCTCGCTCTCGCCGCGCTGGCAAAGATACGCGATGAGGGATTGGCGCTTCCGGCGGCCGGTTACCTGCTTTCCCCCTGGGCGGACATGACTTGCAGTTCGGTGACGATGGCCAGCAAGGCCGCGGAAGACCCGGCGCTTGACCAGGCGGGCCTGCAGGTGGCAGCAGATCATTATTTGTCGGGAACACCTGCGGACGATCCGCTTGCGTCGCCCGTTTATTCAGACCTGTCGGGCCTGCCGCCGTTGCTGGTGCAGGTGGGCTCAGCCGAGATCCTGCTGGGCGATTCGCTTGCTATCGCTGCACGTGCCGGTTCTGAGGGGACGCATGTGCAGCTCGAAGTCTGGCCGGAGATGGTCCATGTCTGGCAAGCCTTCGCTTTCATGCTCGATGAAGGGCAATCGGCCATCCATGCGGCTGGGCAGTTCCTGCGCGGCAGACTGGCGGGAGAGCATTGATGGCCGACCCGAAGAGTTTCGATGCGCTGGTTATCGGTGCCGGCTTTTCAGGCTTGTACATGCTCATCAAGCTTCGCGAGATAGGGCTTTCCGCGCAAGTCGTGGAGGCCGGATCGGGCGTGGGCGGCACGTGGTACTGGAACCGTTATCCCGGCGCGCGCTGCGATATTTCCAGCATCGAGTATTCCTACAGCTTCGACCCGGAGCTGGAACAGGAATGGACCTGGAAGGAGCGCTATTCCGCCCAGCCAGATATTCTCGAATACCTGGAACATGTCGCCGATCGCTATGACCTTATCGACGGGATTACGTTCGACACGCGCGTGACTGCGGCCCGGTGGAACGAGGAAATGGCACGCTGGCTGGTCGAGACTGACAAGGGGGGCAGCTTCGATGTGCAATTCCTGATCCTTGCCACCGGCGCCTTGTCGGAACCCAAACTGCCAGACCTGCCCGGGCTTGAGAATTTCTCCGGGCCCATCCTCAATACGGCGCGTTGGGATGACTCTGTCGATTTGACGGGCAAGCGCGTATGCCACTTTGGTGTCGGTTCTTCGGGCATCCAGACGGTCGCCGAAATCGGCAAGATCGTGGAGGAGCTCACGGTTTTTTCGCGTACGCCAAGTTTCGCCGTGCCGTGCAGCAATCCGCCGCTGACTGCCGAACAAAGCGCCGCAGCCAAGGCCGATTATCCCGCCATGCGCGAGTTGCAGCGCCATTCCGCGCTCAGCTTTGCAACCCTGCCCAAGGAGGGCGGCGCAAAAGTATGTGAACCCGCCGAACGCGAAAAGCGCCTGGAATCGGCCTGGACCGAGAGCACATTCAGCCTGCTGCTGGAATTTGACGATATCCTGTTTGACGATGAATCGAATGCGCTGGTTACCGAGTTCGCCCAGCGCAAACTGACGCAGACGATCACCGACCCTGAGAAGGCCCGCAAGCTGATACCGCAAGATGTTCAGCTTGGCGGTCGCCGCCTGTGCGCGGAGATCGGCTTCTACGATGCCATCAACCAGGACAATGTCACCGTTGTAGATGTGCGTGAGGAGCCGGTGACCAACATCACCACCGATGCCGTTGTTACCGACAAGGGCAGTTACCCCGCAGACGTCATCATCTTCGCCACCGGTTTTGATGCCTGTGTCGGCGCGATCAAGGCGATCGATATCAGGGGCAAGGGGGGACAGTCTATCCGCGAGGAATGGGCAAATGGCCCGCGCGCCTATCTCGGGCTGGCTGTTGAAGGCTTTCCCAACATGTTCACGATCACCGGCCCTGGCAGCCCCTCTGTCCTGTCCAACGTAGTGGTCTCTATCGAGCAACATGTCGAATGGATCGCCAGATGCCTGGCCGATATGCGGGAGCGCGGCGCAGCGGTGATCGAGGCCGAAGCGCAAGCCGAAGAAGCATGGCTGGAGCATGTCGACGAGGTGGCCCGGCCGACCATATTCCCCAAGGCGAACAGCTGGTACATGGGGCACACGCGCGACGGCAAGCGGGTCTTCATGCCCTATGTCGGTGGGGTAGGTGCCTATCGTGAAAAATGCGACGCGGTGGCCGCCGCAGGTTACGAAGGTTTCACTTTGGGAGTTGCACCATGAGAGCCTCAATTTTGATTGCAAGCGTTGCGCTGATGGCCATGCCCGCACTCGCACAAGACGATCCGCGCACCATGGCCGCCAACGCCGGGGCAAGTGTCGGCGAAGAAGGCTGGCAGGCCCCGCGCACACCCTGGGGTGATCCGGACCTGCGCGGTACCTGGCCGCTCGACCGCGTCGGTCGCACGCCGACCGAACGCCCGCCCGCGCTTGGCACAAAGGCTTACCTGACCGATGAGGAATATGCCGCAGCTTTGGCCGAGGCGGAGGCCGTGGCGGCCAATTACGAGGAAGAGGACCAGAACGACGAGATCGGGTCCGGCCACTGGTTCGAATGGGGCACGCCGCTGAAGCAGACCTC
>CAJXLD010000012.1 GCA_913055595.1 uncultured Altererythrobacter sp. | reverse complement strand
CCGCATGTCGAATTTCATCAGGCCGGCCGCTTCGACCAGCGAATTCATCACATTGTTGCAATCGCCCAACCAGGCGAGCTGAAGACCCGGCAGCGCTTTGCCGTGTTCGATCACTGTCAGCAGGTCGGCAACGATCTGGCAGGGGTGCGATCGATCGGTCAGCCCGTTGATCACCGGCACACCGGCGTGGCGGGCCATTTCCTCGACCTTCGCGTGATCATCGGTGCGGACCATGATCGCATCGACCATGCGGCCGAGCACGCGCGCAGTATCGGCAACGGTCTCGCCGCGCCCCAATTGTGATGTGCTCGAATCGAGGATGAGCGGCGTGCCTCCCAACTGGCGAATGGCGATATCGAAGCTGACGCGTGTGCGGGTCGAATTCTTCTCGAACACCATGGCAAGCACGCGACCTGCCAGCGGCGCATCCGTATCGGCCTGCCCCTTGGGCAAGCTCTGGCGCGCCGCCTTGCGGTCGATGGCATCGTTGATCATGGCGGCAATGGCATCGCCGCCCGCATCGCTCAGATCGAGGAAATGCTTGGCTGTCACGATCAGCTCTCCCCGGTCTCGAAGTCGGCAGCGCCTGCAGACAGTTTCTCGAAGAACTCGTCCATTTCCGCATCGCCGATCACCAGCGGCGGAAGCACCCGCAGTGTGTTGTCACCCGCCGCCACCGTCAGTAGCTGGTGATTGTCGCGCAGGTGAACCATGAATGCGCGCGGCTCGACCTTCATTTTCAGGCCCAGCATCAGGCCCAGACCGCGCACTTCCTCGAACAGTTCGGGATAGTTCCCGATGAACTGTTCGAGCCGCGCCCGCAGCCGCTCGCCCTTCGCGCGCACTTCTGCCAGGAATTCCTCATTGGCGACGGCATCCATAACGGCATTGCCGGCGGCCATGGCCAGCGGATTGCCGCCATAGGTCGATCCATGCGTGCCGAATGTCATGCCGCGCGCGGCCTTCTCGGTCGCCAGGCAAGCGCCTAGCGGGAAGCCGCCGCCAATACCCTTGGCGGTGGCCAGAATGTCCGGCACGACCCCCAATTGCTCATAGGCATAGAGCGTGCCCGTCCGTGCGACACCGGTCTGCACCTCATCAAACACCAGCATCAGGTCGTTCTCATCGGCCAGTTGACGCAGACCCTTGAGGAATTCCTCCGTGCCCACGCGGATGCCGCCTTCGCCCTGCACCGGCTCTACCAGAAAGCCGGCGGTATGCGGGCCTATCGCAGCCTTCACGCCCTCCAGATCGTTGAATTCGACATACTTGAAGCCGGGAAGAAGCGGCGCAAATCCCTTGTGCATCTTTTCCTGGCTCGATGCGCTGATTGTCGCCAGCGTCCGTCCGTGGAAGGCGTTGTTGAAAGTGATCAGCTCATAACGCGTCGTGTCGCCATCCACCTGATGATAGGCGCGCGCCGTCTTGATTGCGGCTTCCACCGCTTCGGCACCCGAATTGGTGAAGAACACCGTATCGGCGAAAGTCGCATCGACCAGGCGTTGCGCCAACTCCTCTCCCTGCGGACTGCCATAGAGGTTGGAGACATGCATCAGCGTTGCGGCCTGCTTCTGGATCGCACCGATCAGACCGGCATGCGAATGGCCCAGAAGGTTGACCGCGATTCCCGATGCAAAGTCGAGATAGCGCGTGCCGTCTTCCGAGACCAGGTGGCAATGTTCGCCCTTAACGGGCCGCACGCCACACCGCGGATAGACGGGCATCAGAGGAGTGATGGTCATGAAGAGATTCCTGTAATCGAATACTGAAACGACAAATGGCGGCCGATTGGCCGCCGCGTAATGGAATCCATCTATGCTGGGTGCGGCGGCCGGTCAAACTCGGCCGCCATCCCGGATAAGCTGTGCCTAGCTCTGCACAGGTACGAGGTTGACGGCCGAATACTTGCCTCGTCGATCTACTTCGAGGTCAAATTCGAATCGGTCGCCTTCGTCGATGCCGTTGAGGCCCGACCTTTCAACCGCGCTGATATGAACGAAGGCGTCTTCCTTGCCATCATCGCGCGTGATGAACCCAAAGCCCTTCATCGAGTTGAAGAACTTCACCGTGCCTACAGCCTTTTCACCCGTCAGTTCGCGCTGCGGACCCTTGGGCTGCACTTCGATCACATCGCCCACGACCTGCAGATCGGCCGCGGAGACCTTTCCGCCACGATCGACGAGGTTGAATTGCAGTTCCTGGCCTTCGGCCAGGCCTTCCAGCCCGGCGCGTTCGACCTGGCTGATGTGGACGAACACATCTTCCCCGCCCTCATCGCGCTGGATGAAGCCGAAGCCCTTCTGGGCATTGAAGAATTTTACCTTGCCTTGGCCGGTTCCGACGACCTGCGCGGGCATTCCGCCGCCGCGCGGACCGCCGCCGCCACCGCCGCCGCGATTACCGAAACCGCCGCCGCGATTGCCGCCACGATCATCATCGAAGCGGCCTCCGCCACCGCCAAAACGGTCGCCACCGCCGCGCCAGTCATTCCCACCCATCGGGGGCGTGTCGCCACCGAAAGGATCGAAACCTTCTTCACCAAAACCATCCCGCTTGTCGCGCCCCCGGCCGCGACGACCTCTGTCGTAACCCATGTACCTACGTAACCTTCAAATCGCCCTGTTACATCACCCGGCGGCACGGACGAATATTCCCGCCGGATGCAAGTGAAGGATGCGCCCCACCACTTTGCGCATGCTCATATACCTTAGAATCTCCCGTCTGGCGAATGATTTAAGAGTCTGGGCCTAACCGTCCCCTTTTTGCAGACCGAAGTGTGCCGAAAGGTTTGGTGCTTGCGTCAGCGCTGGCGACATGTGCAAGAATGTCCAAATAGCCAATTAGCGCATGCTGCGGACGGCGTTCCGATCGCAGATGCCGTGCGGAGGAAAAGCGATGAGCGATTTCAGGAAGTTGTCAGACGATGTCTGGGCCAGCCCGCAAATTTCGACCGAAGAAGTGCGCGAGGCCCATGATCGCGGTTTTGCCATGATCATCAATAACCGGCCCGATGGAGAGGCCGAAGACCAACCGTCAGGCGAGGAGATCGCCGCACAGGCGAAAGAACTTGGGCTCACCTACCGTGCCATTCCGATCACACCCGGTGGTTTCGGCCCGGGAGAGGTGACGCAAATGGTACAGGCGCTGGAGTCTGCCGAAGGACCCGTGCTCGCTTATTGCCGCAGTGGCACGCGATCCACCTTGTTATGGTCGCTTGCACAGGCCGCCGAAGGACAAGAACCCGCAAAGATTGCATCGGCTGCCGCCGCGGCTGGATATGACATTGCGCCTGTGCGCGCCCTGGTGGACCAGTTGGCAGCGCGCGCGAAGAATTGATGCTCGGCACTCCCATCATCCTTGCTCTCGCGGGCGTTGGCGTGTGCCTTCTCATTATTCTTGCCCTGCGTTACGGTTTTACCGGCGTCCCTCGGCTGGAAGGCAACGCCGAAGCCGTAGCCATTGCCAATGGACTTGCGGGCGGCTTCGATGTGCAAAGCTGTATCATGGATCGAAACGGCCATTGCGCCTTGCTGATTGACACCCAAGGCAGGCGCGCAGTCGTCATGCCGCACGGAGCTCATTTCGTTGCCCGTCTCCTCGGCAATGAAGCGCTAGTGACCCGCCAAGGCAAGACGCTGTCTATACAGGGCGAAGGCTGGAGAGCGCAGCTTGCGACCGAGAGCGATAACGAGCTCGACAAGGTTTGCGCAATTTCGTGGGATTAGATCATGGAAGATTTCGATCCCATTCCTTTTGCAATCCCCTTGTTCATCCTGATGATCATTGCCGAAATCGCCTGGGCACATTCGACGGGTCGCCTTCGTGCCTATGAAGCGCGTGATACGGCAGTTTCGCTGGCATTGGGGCTTGGCAGTATCATCGCAGGCGCAGTTGCCGCTGGTGCTGTAGCCGTGATTCTCATCCGGACACATGACTGGGCACCGGTTCAAATCGGCTGGGTGTGGTGGGCTTGGCCGCTGTGTTATGTAGCCGACGATTTCGCCTATTACTGGCAACATCGGCTGGGCCATCGTGTGCGCTGGTTCTGGGCTTCGCACGTCAACCATCACTCCAGCCAGCATTACAATCTGTCCACTGCCCTGCGACAGACCTGGACGGGCTTTATCGCCTTGTCGTTTATCTTTCGCATTCCTTTGGCTCTTGCCGGCTTCGAGCCCGGTATGATCCTGACATGCGTGGCGTTCAATTTGATCTATCAATTCTGGATTCACACCGAAGCGATCGGCAAGATGCCGCGCTGGTTCGAGGCGGTGATGAACACGCCGTCACACCACAGGGTGCACCATGCGACCAACCCGCAATACCTCGATCGCAATTATGCCGGGACCTTCGTCATCTGGGACAGGCTCTTTGGGACGTTCGAAGCGGAAGCAAGGGATGAGCCCATCCGCTATGGCCTGGTCAACCAGTTGGGCAGCTTCAACCTGTTGCGTGCGGCCTTTCACGAATGGGTCGCTATCGGCCGGGATGTGTGGTCCGCGCCCTGGCGCCACAAACTCTCCTATCTCTGGCGTACGCCCGGCTGGAGCCATGATGGCAGTCGCGAAACGTCCGATATGATCCGCGCACGAAGCAAGACAGAGCAATAGTTCCAGAGATTTATGCTTGCATCTATGGCCGCTTCATCGGCTCAACCCCTGCCCATAGAAAAAGGGCCGGGAGTTTCCCCCCGGCCCCTTTCGGTTGACCTTGTGGCCTATCCTTACATGCCCGAACCCGGACCGTAAGTGATTTCCACGCGGCGGTTCTGCAGCTCGCGCACACCGTCTTCGGTGGCAACGCGCGGCTGGCTTTCGCCGAAGGCTTCGCTCGAGATGCGGGAAGCCGGAACGCCCTTTTCGGTCAGGTAAGCCTGAACCGATTCGTTACGACGCTCGGAAAGGCCAACATTGTATGTTGCCGAACCCGAACGGTCAGCGTGACCGGCCAGCATGATCGCAGCCGTGCCGCAATCACCGTAAGCCGTGATTGCCGAATCCAGAACCGTGCCAGCTTCAGCCGTGATGTCTGCCGAATCCCAATCGAAGAATACGATGTAGGGGCCTTCGTTACACACAGCCTGAGGAGGCGGCGGAGGCGGCGGAGGCGGCGGAGGCGGCGGAGGCGGCGGCGGGGGTGGCGGCGGCGGAGGCGGCGGCGGAGGCGGCGGAGGCGGCGGTGCCGGCTCAGAGCCACCGAAGTTGAAAATCACGCTCGCCAGCGCAGAGTGTGTCGCCACTTCAAAGTCGACCCCGCGGCCGAGCGTATCGGTCACATGCATCTGCGCGGTGTTGAAATAACGATATTTCATGCCGACTTCGACGCTGTCCGAAATGGGATAGCGAAGCTGGGCAATCGCCTGATAAGCCCAGTTGTTGTCCTTTTCAGTCTCCGCAATGAAGCCAGGACCGTTCGAGCTGAGGCGCAGGTCACCGCCCCACCAGGTACGGCCTACGCCGCCACCGATGGAGAACCCGATGCCGTCTTCCCCGCCGAAATCGAGGAGCGCATTAGCCATCAGGCTGACATAACGACTTTCACCACGAGCGTTGTAAGTGCCCGAACCGACCACGGAGGTAGAGTTCAAGGGCACGCCCAAAGGGCCGGCCTGCAGCGTATCGGGGTTGATTTCCTTGTAGGAGACCTCTGCCTCCGTGCGGATCCGGCCCCAGTCATAACCGAGTACGCCACCGATATCGAAACCATCTTCGATAAGCGCGCCTTCATAATCGAGCAGCGCGGCATCATCGATGTTGTTGATGTCGTAATCGGTTTCGTTCGGGAAGATGAAGCCAGCATCGAGACCGACATATCCCTGGCCGTCCCGAGCCATTGCAGGTGCCGAAATAGCGGCGGCTGCAACACCAAGACATAGCGCAATTTTTCGCATGTTTTAGTTTCCTCTTTGAACCTACGCCGTTCATCATAGTTGCAGCTGCTACCTCTGACAACAGCAACAAAACAAACCAGCGCTCAATTTGCGCGCGAAGAGAGCTTCGCAACGCCCAGCTGTCTATGCCGAGGCAAGTTTTCAGAACTTGGAAGAATGCTGCAGATAGGCGGTATTTCGATTGTTTTCGGGCGATTTACCAGCTTCTGTGACAATATTAACACAGTGTATAGGCGTTAGTACTGCGCCCAGCTCTCCAGGCTGAAAGTCGGCAGCCGCAGAAGCGCTGCCTCCGGCGCTCCATTATCCTGTCGAGTGCGCGATCAGAGGGCCAATTCCCCGGTCTCCCCTGTGCGGATACGGACCGCTTCGGGCAGATCGAGCACGAAGATCTTGCCATCCCCGATCGTGTCGGTGCCGGCTGCGGAGCGAATTGTCTCCACAATGCGCGGCGCCAATTCATTCGTCGCTGCAATTTCCAAGCGTACCTTTGGTAGCATGTTCACAGCATATTCTGCCCCGCGGTAAATCTCTGTCTGTCCCTTTTGGCGACCAAAACCCTTGGCTTCGGTCGCAGTCAGTCCTGCTACCCCGATACCTGCCAAGGCCTCGCGCACTTCCTCCAGCTTGAACGGTTTGATCACGGCAATCACCAGCTTCATCGTTTCCCCCTTTCGATCACGATATGCCCGTCCGGCATCAATCTGCTTGGGACCCATAATGAACGCCACCGCGCAACTGGCAACAAAAAAGGGCCGGAGCGATGTGCTCCGGCCCCTAGTTGTACGTTCGCAGGAGGAACGAAGTGAGGCAGGGGATGGATCCGGGTGGGAGCCAGCCCCTGCCAATCAGGTTGATCAGTTGTAGGCGCGTTCCCCGTGTTCGGAGATATCCAGGCCTTCGATCTCGGTCTGCTCGGAAACCCGCAGGCCGGTCAGGATCTTGGCGATGAAGCCGGCAATTGCCGTGCCGACACCGGCCCATACAATCGCGACAACAACAGCCTTGATCTGGATCCAGACCTGGGCACCCATCACGAAGTCAGCCGGATCGCCCGGGCCGCCAAGAGCAGGCGAGTAGACGATACCGGTGCCGATGGCGCCGACGATGCCGCCCACGCCGTGGATGCCGAAAGCATCCAGCGAGTCGTCGTAGCCCATAGCATTCTTGAGCTTGGCGACTGCGAAGTAGCAGACCACGGCAGATACGATGCCGAGCACCAGTGCGCCCATCGGGCCGGAGTTACCGGCAGCAGGCGTCACGGCAACCAGGCCGGCAATTACGCCAGAGCAGAAGCCGAGGGCAGAAGGCTTTTGGCCGGCCAGCTTCTCGGTGACCATCCAGGCCAGCGCCGCAGCGGCAGTGGCAACAAAGGTGTTGATCATGGCGAGGCCGGCAAAGCCGTCTGCTTCAAGCTCGGAACCGGCGTTGAAGCCGAACCAGCCAACCCACAGCAAGCCGGTGCCGACCATGGTCAGCGTCAGCGAATGCGGAGGCATCGGCTCTGTCGGATAACCCTTACGCTTGCCGAGCAGGTATGCGAGCACCAGGCCGGAAACACCAGCGTTGATGTGCACAACAGTACCACCGGCGAAGTCGAGAGCGCCCCAATCGAGGATCAGGCCGCCGCCGCCCCACACCATGTGGGCGATCGGGAAATAGACGATGGTGAGCCAGATCGGCACGAAGACCATCACGGCGGAGAACTTCATGCGCTCTGCCGTTGCGCCCAGAATCAGCGCTGCGGTGATCGCGGCGAAGGTCATCTGGAAGCTGATGAAAACATATTCGCTGATCACTTCGTCAGAGAAGGTCGCAGCAGTGCTGTCCGGAGTGGTGCCTGCCAGGAACAGATTGCCCCAGCTGAAGAAGGCATTGCCTTCCGGCCCGAAGGCGGTCGAATAACCCCAGATCACCCAAACGATCATCGCCAGAGCGGCAGTGGCGCCGATCTGGGTCATGGTGGAGAGCATGTTCTTGGAACGGGTCAGGCCGCCATAGAACAGCGCCAGACCCGGCAGGATCATCGCCAGGACGAGGACGGTCGACGTCATCATCCATGCGTTGTTGCCCGGATTGGCAACGGCAGGTGCAGCTTCGGCCGCTTCCTGCGCAAATGCCGGCATGGCGCCGGCGGCGAGGGCCGCAAGGCCGGCTGCGCCATATTTCAAAATCTTGTTCATCTCAGTGATCCCCTGCTTACAGCGCGGTTTCATTGGTTTCGCCGGTGCGGATCCGCGTGGTCGACTCAAGGTCGAGTACGAAGATCTTGCCGTCGCCAATGCTTTCGGTGCTGGCGGTTTGCTGGATGGTTTCAACGACCTTCGGCATGAGCTCGTCGCTGGTAGCGATTTCGAGCTTCACCTTGGGGAGCATGTTCACCGAATATTCGGCACCGCGATAAATCTCGGTCTGTCCCTTCTGGCGGCCAAAGCCTTTGACTTCGGACACGGTCATACCCGCGACGCCCAGGCCGCCGAGCGCTTCGCGCACCTCGTCGAGCTTGAACGGTTTGATAATGGCGATGATGAACTTCATCACTGACCCCTTTTGCTTACCGGAGACGGTCCCGGCCAAGAGAGGTCAATGCAAAGCACGTGCCAGTTTATGAATCTGGGGGTTTACCATTCGGAAAGGAATTCAGGAGTGGTCGGGCACGAGACAGCCAGCCTGAATCTTGTGCATCTGCCTAAAATTTAGGCATCAAGCTCCAGCTCCGCCCTCACCGGCAGATGATCCGATGCACTCACCGCCAGCGCGCTGTGGTGGACGCCGGTCTCTGCGCATTCCCAGTGCGGCGAGTGAACGATGCGGTCGAGCGGGGCGAGCGGGCGGCTGCCGGGAAAGGAGCGGCCGGGGGCGAGCACGGTCCAGGCCTCGCCAAAGGCCCGCAGGGCGCCGCCGCGGGGGGACCATTCGTTGAGATCGCCCATGATCACCGCAGGCCCGTCACCATTGCGCATGACGGAACAGACCATCTCGATCTGCTTGCGACGCAGCAACCCCGAGAGGTCGAGATGCGTGCCCACCACGTCGAATTCGCGCCCCTGCTTGCTAAAACGCGCATGCACCGCCCCGCGCGGTTCGAGCGATGGCAGGTGGATAGGCGCGGCATCGACGATGGCGATGTCCTTGCGCACCAGCAGCGCATTGCCATGCCAGCCCATGCTGCGCGGGCGCATGGAGAGCGGCACCACATTCCAGTGCGATTCATCGAGCAGGCTGCGAGGCAAGACAGCAGCGCGCTGGCCAAAACGGCGATCGACCTCCTGCAGCGCAATGACATCGGCATCCAGTTCATGCAGGACGCGGATGATGCGATCGGCATCGCGCTTGCCATCGAGGCCAACAGCCTTGTGGATATTGTAGCTTGCAAAGCTCAGGCGCATGAGCTGTGTCTCAATCCGCTTCGTTTGGCATGGTTCCGGCAATAAAACGGTCGGTCTGCCGCGTGGGTAAGCCATCGATGCTCTCGCGCCGCCGCTTGTGCTTGCCCGCCCATTCCACCGGATCGGACTGGGCGTGCGCCTTTACCAAAGTGAGCCGTTCCTTGTCGAAATCCATCAGCGGCACGCCCCATCCGCAGGAAGTCTGCACGCTCTCCACTGTGATATCGAAGATCTGCCGCGTGCCGGGCAGCAGGGTGAAATGTTCGGCCAGCTCGTCCCAGCCGCGCTCCCACGGCAGCACGGGCTCGCCCCGGCCGTAGATGCGCAGGATTTGCGCAGGCTGCTGGAAATTGCAGAACATCAACGTGATCCGGCCATCGGCCAGCAAATGCGCGTTGGTCTCATTCCCCGATCCGCCCAAGTCGAGATAGGCAACGCGCGTGGGCGAGAGTACGCGGAAGGCATCATAGCCCTTGGGGCTGAGATTGATGCGCGCTCCCTCCGCCGCCGTTGCCACGAAGAACACCGGCTGCGCGGCGATCATCGCCTCGTGCTTGTCATTCAGTTTGTCAAAGAAATCAGCCATGCGCTTCTCCTATGGCGCGGCCGACGCCTTGTCACCTCTCCTTGGTGGCGGAGAAGGTGAGATCGGGGTTCTTTTCCTGCTGGTAGTTTACGTCCCACGGGCTCTTGGCCATGAAGACGAAGTCCCCGTCGCGGTCCCTGGCGAGGTTGGCACGGTTGAATTCCTCGAAGCTCCTGAGCGCAGCATCATCGCCCTTGATCCAGCGCGCGGTGGCGAAGGGAGAGGGCTCGAGCGCAGCCTCCACCTTGTACTCTGCCTCCAGCCGCGAAATCAGCACTTCCAGCTGCAGCTGGCCGACCACGCCTATAATCCATTGCGCACCGATTTCGGGATAGAAGACCTGGATCACGCCCTCTTCGGACAGATCGTCCAGCGCCTTACGCAATTGCTTGGTCTTGGTCGGGTCCTTGAGCTGGATACGGCGCAGGATTTCCGGCGCGAAATTGGGCAATCCGGTGAAGCGCACATCGTTCCTCTCGGACAGCGTATCACCCACGCGCAAGGTGCCGTGGTTGGGAATTCCGATAATGTCGCCCGCTTCTGCCGTATCGGCAATCTCGCGATCCTGTGCGAAAAAGAGGATCGGCGAGTGGATGGCAATCGGCTTGCCGAGGCCCGATGGCGTCAGCTTCATGCCGCGTTTGAACGTGCCCGAGACCTGCCGCATGAAGGCGATGCGGTCGCGGTGGTTGGGGTCCATGTTCGCCTGCACCTTGAAGATAAAGCCGGTCACCTCATCGCGGTCGGGGCTGATTTCGCCCTGCTCGCTCGGCTGCGGGCGCGGCGTGGGTGCATATTTGGCGATGGCATCGACGATCTCTTCGACACCGAAATTCTTGAGCGCGGAGCCGAAATATACGGGCGTCAAATCGCCATTGCGATAGGCTTCAAGGTCGAAGGGGGCATAGCCTTCGCGCGCCAGCAGGCCTTCCTCGGTTATCCGGGCGACACCATCGGCTGACAGGTGCTCGGCCAGCACCGGATCCTCCGGGCCCGAGGTGGGAATCGTCTTGCCGAGGAATTCCTTGCTGTCGCCTTCAGGCAGGTGAAGCTCGCCCGTCTCGAAATCATAGACGCCTTCGAACAGCCCACCCATACCCACCGGCCAGCTCATTGGTGCAACGTCGAGCGCCAGCTTGTCGGCGATCTCGTCCAGCAATTCGTAGGGATCGCGGCCTTCGCGGTCGATCTTGTTGATCAGCGTGATGATCGGCACCGAACGCAGGCGGCAGACCTCGAACAGCTTCAGCGTCTGCGGCTCAATACCGGCGGCAGCGTCAAGCACCATGATGGCCGAGTCCACTGCGGTGAGCGTGCGATAGGTATCTTCGGAGAAGTCCTCGTGCCCCGGCGTGTCGAGCAGGTTGAAAGTGATACCGTCCTTCTCGAACGTCATCACGCTGGAGGTAACCGAGATACCGCGCTGCTGCTCGATCTTCATCCAGTCGGAGCGCGCACGCCGCGCCTGCCCGCGCGCCTTGACCTCGCCGGCCAGATGGATCGCCCCGCCTTGCAGCAGCAGCTTCTCGGTCAGCGTGGTCTTACCAGCGTCAGGGTGCGAAATGATCGCAAAGGTTCTTCTGTTCGACACTATCAATTCCGTTCGGGCTGAGCTTGTCGAAGCCCTGCCTTTTTCATAGGAAAACAACCCTTCGACAAGCTCAGGGTGAGCGGAGCAGGGAAGCTAACTCCTCAACTCCCCGCCGAGCTTGGCAGCGGCAGCCACCACCTTGTCGGAGATCGCCTTGATCTCCTCGTCCTTGTAGCTCTTCTCGCCAGGCTGGAGGGTGACTTCGATCGCGATCGACTTCTTGCCCTCGGGCACGCCCTGCCCTTCGAACAGGTCGAAGATGCGGGCATCGACGATATTCGCCTTGTCGGCCGTGCGGGCCGCGCGCAGCAGATCACCAGCGGCCAGTTCGCCTGGCACAAGGAAGGCGAAGTCGCGCTTCACGGCCTGCAATGCAGGTGGCGCGTAATGCGTGCGGGCAAATCCGCTCTTGCCCTTCTTCTGCGGAATCGCATCGAGATGGATACCGAGCGCGGCAACCGGCACATCGATATCGAAGGCCTTGAGCGTCGAGGGATGAATCATGCCAAAGCTGGCAATCCGGTTCTTGGGGCCCAGCCGCAGCGTCGCCGACTGGCCCGGATGGTAGAAATCGCCCGCTTCGCCCATGACCATGAGATTGTCGACCGGTGCACCAGCCTCACGCAGCAGATCGAGGCAGATCGCCTTGGCGTCGAAGACGTCGAAGGCGCGCGCCTTGCCATTTGCCCAGCCGCGCGGGTCACGTTCGCCAGCCAGGACGACAGCCAAAGCCGGATATTCGCCATCGGCAAGATAACGTCTCCCAATCTCGAACAGGCGCAGCGAGCTCGCCCCGCGATCGAGATTGCGGCGCACCGCCGAAAGCAAGCCGGGCAACAAGGACGGGCGCATCACCTTCATGTCCTCGCTGATCGGATTGTCGAGCACCCAGCGCCCGCCACCCACTGCCGCTGCTTCTTCTTCCGAAATGAAAGACCAGGTCACCGCCTCGTTCAGACCGCGACCGGCAGCGGCGCGGCGCATTCGCCGTTCGAGCACTTGCTGCGGCGTGGCCGTGGGTGCAGCGACGCCGAGGTTGCCTTCGAGCGCAACACTCTGCACGTGCTCAAGGCCGTAGATTCGGACCACTTCCTCCACGATATCGGCAGCGCCTTCCACATCGTGGCGGCGCAGCGGGACGGTGACTTTCCAGTCATCGGACACGCCGAAATCGAGCGCAGCGAGGATGCGGCGCTGTTCGGCCTCATCAACCGCAACACCGCCCAGCTTGCGCGTCAGTTCAGGGTCGTACTGAACCACCTTGGGCTCGCTCGGCGGCGCTCCCGCGCGAACAGCTTCGCTGGCTTCACCACCGCAAGTCTTCAGGATCAGATCTGTCAGGAGGTCCAGGCCCTCAGACAGGAATGCGGGGTCGACACCGCGCTCGAATCGCGTGCGCGCATCGGTAGCAAGGCCAAGCTTGCGACCCGTCACGCCAATACTTTCCGGATTGAAATAGGCGATTTCGAGCAGGATATCCTTCGTGTCTTCATGCACCGAGGAGTGTTCTCCGCCCATAATGCCGGCAATGTCGTGCACGCCAGCATCGTCGGCGATCACGGTCATGTTGGCATCGAGCGTGTAGGTCTTTTCGTTCAGCGCCAGCACCTGCTCACCATCCTTTGCGCGGCGGGCGACCACCGGGCCGGAGAGCTTGGCAAGATCATAGACATGCGCCGGTCGACCGCAGGCGAGCATCAGATAATTGGTACAATCGACCAGCGCGCTGATCGGCTTCTGCCCCGCATCCAACAGGCGCCGCTGCATCCAGTCCGGGCTCTCGCCATTGGCAACGCCTCTGATCACGCGACCATAGAAGGCCGGGCAGCCTTCGGGGTCGTCGGTGCGGATTTCTACCGGGCAAGCTCCATTGCCGGCAATCGGCTCAACCTCGACAGGTTTGAACGTTCCGAGGCCGGCCGCCGCAAGGTCGCGCGCGATGCCCATCACGCCCATGCAATCGGGCCGGTTGGGCGTGATCGCCACGTCGAAAACCGGCGAAGCATTGTGATACTCGGCAAAGCTCGTGCCCACAGGCGCATCTGCGGGCAGTTCGATAATGCCCTCGTGATCCTCGCCGAGTTCGAGCTCGCGCACCGAGCACATCATGCCGTTGCTCTCCACGCCGCGGATTTCGCTCTTGCGCAATTTCATGCCGTTGGCTGGCACAACGGCGCCAGCCTGCCCCAGCACGCCTTTCATCCCGGCACGCGCATTGGGCGCGCCGCAGACCACCTGCAGCGGATCGCCCTCTCCGGTATTGACGGTGAGCACCTGCAGCTTGTCCGCATCGGGATGCGGCTTGGCGGTTAGCACTTCGGCCACGCGGAAGCCTTCCAGCCTTTCGGCCGGATCCTCGATGCCCTCCACCTCGATTCCGATGGCATTCAGCTTTGCAGAAATCTCTTCAACGCTGGCTTCGGTTTCGAGGTAATATTTCAGCCATTCGAGCGAAAACTTCATTGTCCGGCCTCCGTTCGTGTCGAGCGAAGTCGAGACACAATCTCCCACGCTTCTCGACTACGCTCGATGCGAACGGGCGTGGGGATAAGGGATCGGGTCATGCGCCTGCTCCCACGCCTGCGGAAAGCGTCGGCTGGTCGAAGGCCGAGAATCCGTAATGCTGCAGCCAGCGCACATCCCCGTCGAAGAAGGCGCGCAGATCGTCCATCCCGTATTTGAGCATGGCGAGCCGATCGACGCCCACGCCGAAGGCAAAGCCCTGGTACTCATCGGGGTCAAGACCCGACATCTCGATCACGCGGCGGTTCACCATGCCGCTGCCGAGCAGCTCCATCCAGCCATGACCCGGCGCATCACCGCTGCCGCCGAGGATGCGGCTGCCCTTGTCATCGATCGCGAAACCGACATCGACCTCCACCGAGGGCTCGGTGAAGGGGAAATAGGACGGGCGCAGGCGCAGGACGATATCGTCGGTCTCGAAGAAGGCCTTGAGGAAGGTCTCCAGCGTCCATTTGAGGTGGCCGAGGTGGATGTCCTTGTCGATGACGAGGCCTTCGACCTGGTGGAACATCGGCGTGTGCGTTGCGTCGCTGTCGCTGCGATAGACGCGACCGGGCGCGATGATGCGCACCGGCGCACCATCCGCCATCATGGTGCGCACTTGTACCGGACTTGTATGCGTCCTCAGCAGCATGCGACCGCCCTTTGGTGCCGCGTCAGGGAAGTAGAACGTGTCATGCATCGCGCGGGCCGGGTGGCTTTCAGGCATGTTGAGCGCGGTGAAATTGTACCAGTCGTCTTCGATTTCAGGCCCGGTGGCGACGGCAAAGCCGAGGTCGGCAAAGATCTCCGCCAGCTCGTCCATCACCTGGCTGACCGGATGCACGCTGCCTTTCGGCGTCTCGGGTGCGGGCAAGGTCAGGTCGAGCTTCTCTGTCGCAAGGCGCGCTTCCAGCTCGGCAGCTTCGAGCAACGCCTTCTTGTCCGCCAGCGCATCGGCAACCGCCTGGCGCAGGCCCTGGATCGCAGGTGCTTTCTCTTGCCTCTCCTCCGGGCTCATCTTGCCGAGCGTCTTGAGCAGGCCGGAAATACTGCCTTGCTTGCCGAGGAATTCCACTCGCAAGCCTTCGAGCGTGTCGAGGTCTGCGGCGGCGGCAATGCGAGACAGCGCATCGCTCTTCATGGTTTCAAGTTCGGACATGGTCTTCGATCAGTGGTTTGAATGCGTGGCGGGCCTGTTAGCGGCCCTGGTGGCTGCACCCAAGCCCTAATCGACCTTGAGGCCCATTCCGGCATAGCGCCCGACCGTCGGCAAATCGGTTTCCTGTGTCGCGCCCAGGTCTGCCATGCGCTGCGCCATGATCTTGTCGATCACCGGATGCGGGGTGGCGGCATATTCGGTTGGCGTCATGCCCATGAAGCTGCGGAAGTCGCGCACGAAATGGGCATGATCGAAATATTGCACGTCGAGCGCGCGGCTCCAGTTGTCGCGCGATTCGAGCATGAAACGCGCCAGGCTGCGCTGGAATCGCTGGCGGCGCAGGAGCAATTTGGGCGGAAAACCGAAATAGCGCGTACAGAAACGCTCCAAGGTGCGGCGGCCCATGCCGAGATGTTCTGCCAGCATGGTGACATCGGAAATCTCCGGATCTCTCAAGGCCTCCTGGCAGGCGAGAATGACGTCTTCATTGGGTGCCTTGTGGTGGTCAAGCGCCAACAGGTAGGTGTTGAGCCATTGCGCGGTCTCTTCCGGCGGGCTGCTTGTTCCATAGACCCGTTTCAATATCGGCACGAAACCGGCAAAACAGTCCATCTCGTCCGCATTGCCGATAGTGTCGGCCAATTCGCTGGCCGCGAGCGGGACATATTTCGCCCAGCCGGCAGGCTGCAGGCCCAGGCCCCAGATGCGCGAGCGCTTCAGGCCGAAATGGATCGAACGGCTGGTGGGGCCGCTGACCACAAAGGGACACGTTTCCTCGATTTCGTCGGGGATCACAGAGGCGATGGGCGGAGAGCCATATTCGGTGAAACGCATGCCGGCCCATTCGGGATGCAGACGATCTTCCACCATGAAATCTTCGGCACAATCGACGGAGAAGCAGTATAGCGCCGTGAAATAGGGCTGTAGCTCTTCCGACAAGTGGAAGAAGCGCACATCGATTGTGAATTCTTTTTCCACTTTTTGCGACCCAACCCCAATTCAAGTCGTATTGTCCAGCTTTGGTACATTTAACAATTGGCGAAGTCCACCTAACATTCTCTGAACCGATCCCAAATATTCGTGCGGACCGAATGCGGAGAGGGCGCGGATAGCTTGTGCCATCCGCGCCCTCTGCAATGCTTTCAAAGGCAGGTGATCTACGCCGAAATCAGGCGGGCAGGGCCTTCTTGGCCTGCTGGATGATCAGCACGAAGCTTTCCGCCTCGTTCATCGCCAGGTCGGCCATCACCTTACGGTCGAGCTCGATCCCGGCGAGCTTGGCGCCGTGCATGAACTGCGAATAGGTCAGGCCTTCGGCGCGAACCGCAGCGTTGATGCGCTGGATCCAAAGAGCGCGGAAGTTGCGCTTTTTGACCTTGCGATCGCGATAGGCGTACTGGCCGGCCTTTTCGACCGCCTGGCGGGCAACGCGAATGGTGTTCTTGCGACGACCGCGATAGCCCTTGGCCTGGTCGAGGATCCGCTTGTGCTTGGCGCGCGTGGTAACGCCGCGTTTGATGCGTGACATGCTCTAAGTACTCCTCAGCTCAGCCCGTAGGGCGCCCACTTCTTCACGGCCTTCACGTCTGCTTCTGCAAGGACGGAGGTGCCGCGGTTCTGGCGGATGTACTTGGCATTGTGGCTGATCAGGCGGTGGCGCTTGCCGGCCACACCGTGCTTGACCTTGCCGTTTGCGGTGATCTTGAAGCGCTTCTTCACACCGCTCTTGGTCTTCAGCTTGGGCATTTTCGTCTCCTTTGTCAGAAACACGTCCAACCAGCCCTGGCAGCCCTTTCAGCCAGACCGGAATATGAATCACGTGTCAGTGAAGGGCGCGCAATTAGCGGGCACAGTGGAAAATGCAAGTGTTTTGGGGGTGGCGTGCTTTACACATTTAACACTGTCCAAAGAGGAAAAAGCCTGTCCTTGCAGCACGGGGGTCCATGGGCAATGCAAGTTGCAGTGCAGTGCTGCAGCATAAAGCATATCCTGAGCCTATCGAAGTGGAACGTTGATGGGGCTTAGGCGTCGCGGAACGATGTAGGAAAGTGCAGGACTTCGTGAGTTGGCGCCGCAACTCCACTTAAATTGGGCAGACAGGCTTAATCTAAACCTTCTGAAATTCTTCGCCTGACAGCCTCGACAGCCAAAACGAATAGCCCCGCCAGACCTAAAATCGACGTCAGCTGCCTGGCGCTTAATCCAAAAAGTTCTTGTCCGAAAAAGATGCTGTTAGAGAACGCGAGCACCAACGCGATAAGGTAAGCAAATCCTATGAATCTCAGGATCTTTTCCCCCAACATCTATTCCTTTCTAGTTTCGAGCCACTCTTGTCTGTTGCCGCCTTTCCCTCAATGCCCATGCCCGCCCATGGCTTCGAGCACATCTTCCAGCCGCGCGGGATCGCCCAGCGCCAGTACGCGACCGTCCGAACCGGCGTGGAGCGGTTCGCCGTTCCAGTCGCTCATCACCCCGCCCGCGCCTTCGACAACCGGCACCAGCGCGGCAAAATCATAGAGCTTGAGGCCCGCCTCGCAGACGATATCGATATGGCCTGAAGCGAGGCAGGCGTAATTGTAGCAATCGCCGCCCATCACCATGCGCTTGTGGTCGGTCTGGCTGGCCAGTGCCATGAAGGTGTCGCCTTCCTCCTGGCTGAAATATTGCGGGCCGGTGGTGGCGATGGTGGCGGCGGAAAGGTCTCGGCAGCGGCGCGTGGTGACGGGATTGCCGTTGAGGCTGGTGCCCTGCCCCATCACGCCCAGCCAGCGTTCGCCCAACACCGGCTGGTCGATCATGCCGAGCACGGGAAAGCCATCCACCATCAGCGCGATCAGCGTGGCGAAGATCGGGCGCCCGGCGAGGAAGGCGGTGGTGCCGTCGATCGGATCGATCACCCATTGGCGGCCTGACCTGCCTTCCTCCACGCCGAATTCCTCCCCGTACACCGCGTCCTGCGGGACTTCGGCCTTGAGGATTCGGCGCATCGCCTCTTCCGCATTGCGATCCGCGACGCTGACAGGAGTGGCATCCTCCTTTGCCTCCGTATCGGGCTGCTCGCGGAAATGCGGCAGGATTTCCCTGCGCGCTGCATCGGCAAGGCGGTGGGCAAGGGCGATTTCTGCGTCGAGATTCATGCGCCGGAAATCGACGAGAGAACGCGGCAGGTCAACCACATACTGGCCGTGCCAGAGTTGCACAGATCGAAAATTCGACTATCCACGCAAGCTGGCTTGGGGAATAGCCAAAAGAAAAACGAATTTGGGAAGGCACTGCAAAACGGCATGCCAAGAGGTCGCACACCTGCAATTGATCCAGCGCTGGAGCCACGCTCCGGGGTGTCGCGTGACGGCCAGCCGTTATCCTATAGCCGCCCGCCGGCAGAGGATCTCGCGCCATGGATCGCCTGGCTCTATGTCTCCTCGGTCAAGATGCCCGATGATTACGAGGTCAACTGCCACCTGCTGAGCGATATGGCCTCCATCCGTATCCAGCTGGAAGGGGATTGGTCTGCCGTACATATCGACGGGCCGATCGAAGGCGATGCCAAGGCCTTCTATTTCGGGCCGCAGACACAGGCCATGCCGGTAAAGGTGCGTGGCAGTTTCACCAGCATTGGCCTGGCCCTGAAACCAGGGGCGGGATATACGATCACCAAGCGCAAAGCTTCTGAATTCGCCAATCGCATTGTCACGGTGGAAGAGGTCGGCCTGCCCGAAAAGGTCGTCCTGAGTGCGATTGGCAATTCCGATACGCCGGAAGGCCGGTTATCCGCACTGGAAGCCAGCGCGCGCGCCTTCCTGTGCGGCGCACAGGCTCCAAAGCCTCCGGAAATCTCGGCACGTTTCGAAAAGCTGGCGCTGACCGATCCGACCTACAGCGTTTCCGCATTCGCCGAAGAAGAAGGCATTTCCATGCGCCAGCTGGAGCGGATCTGCGATCGCGATTTCGGCATGTCGCCCAAGAAGGTGATGCGCCGCGCCCGCGCGCTGGACATGGCCGCCCATTTGCGGGGAGTCGCCGACAGGGCCGAAGAGGACGAGGCGACGCTGCGCTATTACGACCAGAGCCATATGGTGCGCGAATTCACTGAATTGTTCGGCATGACCCCGCGCCAGTTCGTCGAAACGCCGCAACCCTTGTTGACGCTGTCGCTGGAGAGCCGCCAGTCACGCCGGCTCGCGGTGCTCGACCGTCTCGGGCATGATGAAGCAAAGCCGTGGCGGAAAGACGGCTAGGCGTCGGTCGCGCTAGTCGAACAGGCTAGAGACCGAACTTTCATCGGCAATGCGGCGCACCGCCTCACCAATCAGCGGGGCGATCGGCAGGACGCGGATCTTCTTTGAATCCTTGGCCGCATCGGTGGCCAGGATGGTGTCGGTGATCACCAGCTCCTTCATGCAGGACCCGTCGATCCGCGCCACCGCACCGCCCGACAGCACGCCATGGGTGATATAGGCCGCCACGCTCTTGGCGCCCTGCGCCAGCAAGGCCTCGGCCGCATTGCACAAGGTTCCGCCGGAATCGATGATGTCATCGATAAGGATGCAATTGCGCCCTTTCACATCGCCGATGATATTCATCACCTCGCTCTCGCCCGGACGCTCGCGGCGCTTGTCGACGATCGCCAGCGGGGCGTTGTCGAGCCTCTTGGCCAGCGCACGGGCGCGCACCACGCCGCCGACATCGGGGGAAACGACCATCAAATCGTTCTCGCCATAACGGGCCTGGATATCGGCGGCCATGACGGGGGCAGCATAGAGATTGTCGGTCGGGATATCGAAGAAGCCCTGGATCTGTCCGGCATGGAGATCCACCGCCAGCACGCGATCCGCGCCCGCTTCCGTAATCAAATTCGCTACCAGCTTGGCGGAAATGGGTGTGCGCGGGCCGGGCTTCCGATCCTGCCGGCCATATCCGAAATAGGGCACCACGGCAGTGATGCGGCTGGCCGATGCACGGCGCAGCGCATCGATGCAGATCAGCAATTCCATGAGGTTGTCATTGGCGGGAAAGCTGGTCGACTGCACCAGGAACACATCCTCGCCGCGGACGTTCTCGTGAATCTCGACAAAGATTTCCTCATCGGCAAAGCGCCGCACGCTGGCATCGGTCAGCGGTACTTCGAGATAGGCAGCAATGGCCCGGGCCAGGGGCAGGTTGGCATTGCCGGACATGACTTTCATCGAGCAGGCCCCCTCGCTTTGCGACCGTGAGAATCGTTATTGCGGCTCTAACCCAGCGTCATGCGATTGCAACCTGTCAGCGGGTTGCTTTTGGGGAAAGGCCGCGATTTTGGGTGTGCGGGACCGGGCCTGAAGCTGGCTGATCGAAGCCGGTATCGTTCAGGGGCAATTCACGGCTGAAGCGAACATTGCAAGCGGGATCAGGGTGAGGGTGAGGGTAAAGCGATGTCGAGGATATCAGGCACAATAGGCTTGGCGTGCTTGCTGATCTCTTTCCCCCTAGCGACCCGGGCGCAGGACGCGGAGGAGCCTCAAACGATTACCGCCGAAGAAGCCCTGGCCAATGCAGAGGAGGTGTGGTCGGGCGCTACTGACACAAAGAAGGCAGATCCCTGCGCCGAAGAAAGTGACGATCCTGATGTCATCATCGTCTGCCGTCGCTGGGAGGATGGCGAGCGCTATCTGTTCGAACGCCCACCAGGCCGCCGCGTGGGTGCAGATGTCCGGGTGAGCGGCAGCGGCGCACCTCGTCCACCGGACTTCAACGAAAGCTGCTTGCACAATCGCGGGAGGGAGAACTGCAACATGATTGGCAGCGTGCCCGAACCTGCGATCGAGGTCGATTTCGACGCGCTGCCGGAAACGCCCGCCGGATCGGAGGCTGCGCGACTTTATGGCGGGCCGACAACAGACGACGAAACGATCGAAGAGGAGCCCGAAGGCGAGATCGACACCACCGCCCAAACGCAGCACGGCATCGAGGATGAAATATACGGTCCCTAGGCTTGTGACCTAGCCAAGAAGACGCATCACCAGTGGCGGTTCGGTAAGG
>CAJXLD010000011.1 GCA_913055595.1 uncultured Altererythrobacter sp. | reverse complement strand
CCGACATGATCCTGACCCTGCGCAATTCGACCGACAAGCTGCAAGGTCTTCTAGACCGGCTTGGTCGATATGGCGCGCAGTCACAGGGCGGTCGTGACCTGATTGCACTCGACGAGTTGATCGCCCGCGTTGCCAGTCAATATCAAGGCAAGCACGAGGTTATCGCCTTCGAAAGCGTTTCCTGTGAAGTGAAAGGCGACGCCGAGGCGCTGGAACAGGCCATCGTTCATTTGGTGCAAAACGCTATCGAGGCGAGTCCCGACTTCGAACCCGTTTTCATCGACTTGCGGGTCGATGCTGCCAGTGCGGTTATCGAAGTGGTCGATTCCGGTTGCGGCATGAGTCCCGAATTCGTCCGAACGCGCCTGTTCAAGCCGTTCCAGTCATCCAAACAAGGCGGATTCGGTATTGGCGCATACGAAGCGCGGGAGATGATACGGTCCATGGGCGGGCGCCTCGATGTCGAATCCCGCGAAGGAATCGGAACGCGTTTTTTCGTGAGGCTGCCGCTCGCAAGGACTGCGGAGCTCATGAGCAATCTCAACCAAGATCCTAATACAAAGGCGGAGGTGGCCTGATGGCCGAGAGCAAACCCAAACTCCTGATCGTTGAAGATGACGAGGGGCTGCAGGCACAGCTCAAATGGGCATATGACGACTTCGACGTGGTAATCGCGGGCGACCGGGAAAGCGCGATCGCCGCTTTGCGTTCCGAAGAACCAAGCGTGGTGACTCTCGATCTGGGCCTTCCGCCGGACCCTGACGGGACAACCGAAGGCTTTGCCGTGCTCGATGCGATCATGGAATTGAAGCCCGATACCAAGGTGATCGTGGCATCTGGGCATGGCGCGCGCGAAAGCGCACTGCAGGCAATCGAGCGCGGGGCCTATGACTTCTATCAGAAGCCGGTCGATATCGACCAGCTGGGCCTGATCGTGCGCCGTGCCATCAACCTTCACAAAATCGAAAGAGAAAACCGTGCACTGGCCGCCAAGGCGAACGAAGGGAACCAGGTTCTTGGCGGCATGATCACTTCAGCACCTGAAATGATCAAGGTCGCCCGTACGATCGAACGCGTGGCCAACACCAATGTCTCGGTCATGTTGCTGGGAGCGAGCGGCACTGGCAAGGAATTGCTTGCAAGGGGCTTGCACGAGACCAGCGACAGGTGGAATGGCGCATTCGTCGCGATCAATTGTGCTGCGATCCCGGAAAACCTTCTCGAAAGCGAACTATTTGGCCATGAGAAGGGAGCCTTCACCGGCGCAGTCAAGACCACCCTGGGCAAGATCGAACAGGCCGATGGCGGTACGCTTTTCCTCGATGAAGTGGGCGATATTCCTTTGCCGCTGCAGGTGAAGCTGTTGCGCTTCATCCAGGAACGCACGATCGAACGTATAGGCGGGCGCGAGCAGATCGCAGTCGATACACGCATCGTTTGCGCAACCCACCAGGACCTGGAAAAGATGATCGGCACTGGCGGGTTCCGTGAGGACCTGTTCTATCGTCTGGCAGAAGTCGTCGTAAAGATCCCCTCGCTGGCGGAGAGGCCGGGTGATGCCACGCTGCTTGCCAAGGCGTTCCTCAAGAAATTCGCCGACGAGATGAACCCGCAGGTGACGGGCTTTGCGCCCGATGCGCTTGCTGCCATCGATGGGTGGCCGTGGCCGGGCAATGTGCGCGAGCTCGAAAACCGCGTGAAGCGGGCAGTTATCATGGCGGAGGGCAAGCTGGTGCATGCCGAAGACCTCGACCTGATCGATAGCGAGGACGAAAATGCTACCGCCCTCAACCTGAAAAGCGCGCGCGAACAGTCCGACCGCAAGATCATCCGCCATGCTCTGGCGCGGACCGAGGGTAATATCTCCAGCACGGCCAAGATGCTCGGGATCAGTCGACCGACGCTCTACGACCTGCTCAAGCAGTACGATTTGCAGACCTGATATCCGGCAGAGAGTTCGCAAATTGATCTGGTGAGGACAGGCTGACCCCATCTGGACAGCGCAGCATGCCAAGGGCACTGCTTCGCGATGCCCGTTGCCCGTATCATGTCCGCATTCGATCCGCTGGTCCGGCTCCTCCTGCTGGTGATCGTGTTGGCTTCTGTCTTGCCGGTGACGGGGGAAGGGCGAGAGATTGCCCGGACCATTTCCAATAGCGGTATCTTCCTTCTCTTCCTTCTCAACGGGTTGCGTCTTCCGCGAAATGATGTGCTGGCCGGGATTCGTAATGCGCGTTTCCTATTGCCGCTTTCGGCATGGTGCTTTGTCGCCATGGGTGCGGCGGGCTGGATGTTATGGCGGATTGGCGCAAATGTTTTGCCAGAGCAGGTGGCGCTTGGCCTGCTCTTCCTTGGTATCCTTCCCTCAACCGTGCAGTCGGCGACTGCCTATTCCTCCCTTGCAGGAGGGAATGTGGCTGTCTCCGTAGTTGCTGCAGCAGTGCTCAATGTCACCGGGGTGTTTATCACCGCGCCGCTACTTGCCCTTCTGGCGGGAACGGAGGCTGTTGAGATTGACATTGGCGGGCTGGAACGCATCGCCACGATTCTTCTGCTCCCGTTCCTGCTGGGCCAGATTGCGCAGGGCTGGCTCGGCGAATGGGTTCGCCAGCGTCGCCGTGTGACGAGTTGGGCAGACAGGCTCTGCATCGGGATGGCTGTCTATGTCGCGTTTTCGGGCGCAGTGGAACAGGGATTGTGGACGCTGGTGGACTTGCAGGCTTGGGCGATTCTCCTAGCGCTTGTGGCCGTGTTCCTGCTGGTCGGATTTGGCGGTTCCTGGCTTTTTGGAGGGCTACTTGGACTTGCAAGACCCGACAGGGTCTCCTTCCTTTTCGCCGGGGCACAGAAGAGCATTGCCATCGGCGCGCCGCTGGCGGCCGTGCTGTTTCCTCCCGCGATAGCCGGGCTTCTCTTGCTACCGGTGCTGACCTATCACCTGCTGCAGCTGATGCTTTCCGCGCCTTTGGCAAACAGGCTCAATCGCCAGCTCCAAGGGTAGCCGCATCGCTGCGCTTCTTGTGGCGTACCGACCACCACAAGGACAGGCCAATCAGCGTAGCCCCGATCAGGCCGGTGATCGTCTCGGAAATATGGAAGCGCGCCGAAAGGAGCATGATTCCACCCAGTGCGATGATGGCCCAGAATGCGCCGTGTTCAAGGAACTGGTATTGGGCCAGCGTGCCCTTCTTGACGAGGTGGATCGTCATCGAACGCACGAAGAAGGCACCGATGGACAAACCCAATGCGATCACAATCATGTTGTTCGACAGGGCAAAGGCTCCGATCACACCATCGAAGCTGAAGCTTGCGTCCAGCACGTTGAGGTAGAGGAAACCGCCAAGTCCCGAGCGCACGGCAGCGCCAGCAGCACGGCGCATCTCGTCATGATATTCGAGCCACTTGCTGACACCTTCGACCGCAATGAATGTCACGATGCCGAGCATGCCAGCGACAAGGAAGGTCAGCGCTTCTGCATCGGGCAACAAAAGCGAAATGAAGAACATCGTCAGAAGCAATATGCCCACTTCGATGGCGGGAACCCTCGCGAAGCTGGAAAGCCATTCCTCCAACGTGTGAATCCAGTGCACGTCCTTTTCTAGATCGAAAAAGAATCGCGAACCCACCAGCGCAAGGAAGGCCCCGCCGAAACCGGCAATCCCGACATGGGCGGAAGAGACGATCTGCTCGTATTGTACCGGATCGTTGAGCGAGAGCGTAAAGGCCTCGATCGGACCGATATGAGCGGCGATGGCAACGATCGCGAGCGGGAAAACCACGCGCATGCCGAAGACCGCAAAGGCAATACCCCAGGTCAGGAATCGCCTTTGCCAGATGTCGTCCATTTCCCTGAGGACGGTGGCATTGACCACGGCATTGTCGAAACTGAGCGATATTTCGAGGATTGAGAGGACGAAGATGATCCACAGCAGGTTTGCAGTGCCGGCAATGGTTCCTGTACTCGCCCAGCCATACCAGGCACCCAACGCCATGCAGATGGCAGTAAAGATCAGCGATCCACGATAAAACTGAAGCAATGTGTTGGTCCTGTAGGCCTATTTGGGCTGGTATGTCTGTTCTTTACCCGGAAAGCTACGTGCCCGCACTTCTTGTGCATAGGTTTCCGCAGCTTTCGATATGGTTGTGGCGATATCCTCATACCGCTTCACGAAGCGTGGAACGCGCTCAAACATGCCCAACATGTCTTCTGTCACGAGCACTTGCCCGTCGCATTGGGCGGAGGCGCCTATGCCTATGGTCGGGATCTCGATAGACTGGGTGAGGGCGATGGCGATCGGTTCGACCACGCCTTCCACGACGACCGCAAAGGCTCCGGCATCGGCGATTGCCTTGCCATCCGAGATGATCTTTTCATGCTCTTCCTGGCTGCGGCCGCGCGCCGCATAACCGCCCAAGGCGTTGACCGCCTGCGGAGTCAGCCCGACATGCGCCATCACCGGGATGCCGCGCTTGGTAAGGAAAGCAATCGTTTCCGCCATCACCGCGCCGCCTTCCAGCTTCACAGCCGCGCAACCCGTTTCCGCCATGATCCGCGATGCGCTCTCAAACGCCTGTTGCGGGCCCTGTTCGTAGGAGCCAAACGGCATGTCGACTACCACCAGCGAGTGGTAGGATCCGCGCACCACCGCTGCACCATGCGCGCACATCATCTCCAGCGTGACGGGCAGGGTGGAGGGCAGGCCATAGATTACCTGGCCGAGTGAATCCCCCACCAGCAAGATGTCGCAATGGGCATCGAGCAATTGCGCCTGCCGCGCCGTATAGGCGGTGAGCATGACAAGGGGCTCCTCGGTCTTGCCCTCGAACTTGCGGCGCTGGATGGCAGGAACGGTCAGCCTTTTCATGGGGCTGGGCGTCGGGTTGGCCCGGCTGGTCGATGTGTCGAGATTGAAGGTCGTGGACATATGCCTCTTCTAGCAGAGGATGCCCTCGACGCGAGGGGGTTTTCGTTGCATCAATATGGTGTTGTCCGGGTTGGGGAGGTTTTGAGTTATGGCACTAGTCGGGTCCGCTCCGGCGCATGAAGGATGGTCGTCGCGCACTGCATTCGTGCTCGCAGCAATCGGTTCTGCGGTCGGACTGGGAAATTTGGTGCGCTTCCCCGCCGAAGCGGGGGCCAATGGCGGCGGTGCTTTTGTCCTCTTCTATGTCGGCTGTGTAGTTTTGATCGGTTTGCCGATCCTGCTTTCCGAGACCTTGATCGGGCGGCATGGACAGTCTGCCGCACCCGAAAGTTATCGCAAACTGGCACAAGAATCAGGGGCTTCCACCGCCTGGGAAGCTGCAGCCGGACTTGGTGTGCTTTCGGCGTTTCTTATCCTTGGATTTTATTGCGTTATCGGCGGGTGGGTTCTCCACTACGCTTGGCTGTTCCTGAGCGACATCTTTGTTTCTGGCCTTGGTGGTGGCGCTTTTGCTGGTGTTCCGTTTGCTGAGGTTGAAGGAATCTTCCCGGCGATGATTGGCAGTGGTTGGCTGACCGTATCGCTCGATATCGTGTTCCTGATTTTGACGTTCTTTTTCGTTGTCCGCGGTGTGAGCGGGGGGATCGAGGTGGCTGCAGTCTGGCTCATGCCCGCCTTTTTCGTCCTTCTTCTGGGCATCACAATTTATGGTGCCGTCGATAGCGGGTTGAAAGATACGCTGGACTACATGCTGACATTCGAACCGGAGAAACTGACCGGTCCGGTTATGCTTGCTGCCGTTGGCCAGGCGTTTTTCTCATTGTCGCTGGGCGTCGCCGGAATGGTGACATATGGCGCTTATGTCGGGCGGAACGTGAACCTGGCCAAGACCTCATCGATTATCGCCGCGGCGGATACCTCTGTTGCTTTGGTCGCAGGTCTTTGCATTTTTCCGATCGTCTTTGCGGCGGGGCTGGCGCCCAATGGCGGGCTTGGCCTGATGTTCCAGACCTTGCCGCACGCTTTCCAGGAGATGACGGCGGGTGCACTGATTGGCTTTGCCTTTTTCGTGATGGTTGGTTTTGCAGCACTGACCAGTTCCGTGGCGATGATGGAAGTCCCGACGGCGTGGTTGATGGAAAAGTTCAAGTTTACGCGCGCCTTCAGCACTGCGATTGTGTTTATCGGGGCTGGCATACTCGGTGTGCTTTCCGCACTATCAACGGGTGTGCTGGGTGATTTTCATCCGCTTGGCTTTGTCTGGCTGTTCGAGGGGATGGGTATGATGGATACGCTTGATACCTTTACCTCGCGCTTGACCATGCCGGTTGGCGCTTTGCTGACGGCAGTTTTTGTTGGCTGGTTCGCAGATAGGCGCCTGATCGACAGTGAAAATGGCCTGTCTGGTGGTTTGCATCTGTTTTGGCGTTTCCTTGTGGCGTGGCTTTGCCCTTTGGCTCTGACGGCTATCTTGATTGTGGGTCTGTTTCCCGAACTCCTTGGCTCCTGAGGCTGATTGATCTTTTTCGACCTGTATGCGGAGGCTTCCTCCGCTGATTTTGTGCGTCTGCAATCCATCTCTTCCATTGCTTCGATAAGAATAAGAACATAAGAAGAACATCGGAGTTGATTCGATGGATATGTCCCGCCTTCCCAAAGCTGCCCAGCTTGCCTCGCTGGGTGAGCGCGCACCGCGCTGGCGCCCCGGCCTGGCGCGCGCAAAGCAGGGCGTGCGGCACAGCGAGATATTTGCTTCGATCGACGATGCGGGCGGCGCTGCATGTGCCTTGGCGCTCGCGCTGGATAATCTGCGGCACATGGTGACGGACAGGCTGGAGGAAAAACCGCTGCTGTGGGTGCAGGACGAACTTTCCTGCAAGCGTAGCGGGCGGCCCTATCGCCCCGGCCTGCCGCAAGAATTGCGCCACCGGTTGATTCATGTCGCAGCCCGCAAGCCGGAAGACGCGCTCTTCGCGCTGGAAGAGGGGATGCGTTGCCGCGATCTTGCCTGCGTGATCGGGGAGATCGCCGGCAATCCGCGCGCGCTGGACCTCACCGCCACGCGGCGGCTCAGCCTGGCGGCGGAAAAACATGGCGTGCCGCTGTTCCTGATCCGCCATGATGCGCGCGCCGATGTCAGTTCGGCCCGCATGCGCTGGAATGTGCGCTCTGCTCCATCCCCGCAGCCGCGCTGGAATCCGGCGGCGCCCGGTCAACCGACCTGGCATGCCGAATTGTTCCGTGCGCGCACCCATGCCCCCGGAGAATGGATCTTGCGCGATGACGGACAGGCCCTCGTCGCCGAGCGTCCGGCAGCCGAGCGCGCCACCACGCCGGATCATGGCGATCTGGCTGGCGCTGCTGGCGCTGGATCGCTGGCGGCACTCTGAAAATTGCCGAAGGGGCGAGAGGGCCGATGCCGATCCGCTCGCCCTGATTGCCGAAACAGCACATGGCCCGCGCGTGGAAGCGGCCAATGATGCCGGACTGGAGGCAGGGGCCGGGCCAGGCATGATGCTGGCCGATGCGCGTACCCTGTGTCCGCAGCTGAAGGTCGCACCCAGCGATCCGGCGGGCGATCTCGCATTTCTTGAAAGGCTGGCCGTTTGGGCGCAGCGATGGGGCCCGTGGTCAGCGATGGATGCACCCGATGGCTTGCTGGTGGATGTAACTGCGGTTGCGCACCTCTTTGGCGGGGAAGAGCGCTTGCTGAAAGATGTTCACGCCCGCTTTGCGGCGCAGGGCCTGACTGCACGCGCCGCGATTGCGCCCACGGCAGGTGCGGCATGGGCGCTTGCGCATTACGGGCCGAAGGGGGCGATCCTTGCTGCCGATGACGATGACATGGCGCGTCTCTCCGGCCTGCCGATGGCGTCACTCCGCCTCGACGCTGACGTCTTGCTGGTGCTACGTCGGCTTGGTCTCAAGCGTCTGGGCGACTTGGCGGAACTGGGGCGCGACGCGGTGCAGCGCCGTTTCCGCAACCGCCGTTCGCCTTCCGCCAATCCTCTGGTGCGCTTGGACCAGTTGCTGGGGCGTGTGCCGGAACCTTTGCTGCCCGTCATCTCGGTAGAAGCCCCGCTGGTGCAGCGCCGCTTGATGGAACCGATCCGTCACCGCGCGCTGCTCGACCAAGTGCTGGCCGACCTGGCCGATGACATGGTGCGTGATCTGGAGGCGCGAGGGGAAGGGGCGAGGCGGCTCGAACTCGGCCTCTGGCGCGTTGATGGCGAGGTGCTGCTGCGCAAACTCGAACTGGCCGCAGCGACGCGCGAGGCAGCGCATATCTGCCGTCTCTTTGCCGCCCGCCTCGACGATGTGGATGCCGGTTTCGGGATCGAGATGGTGCGCCTGCGCGCCGCATGGTCCGAACCGCTCGCATTGGCGCAGAAGGACCTCGATGCAGCGGCGGAAGAACATGGCACGTCGCTGGCGGCCTGTATCGATCGGCTGACCGTGCGCCTGGGAGAAAGAGCGGTGCGCAAGCCGGTCTTGCGTGGCAGCCATCTGCCCGAACGCGCACAGGTCTGGCAGGCACCTTTAGAGCCGGAGCAAGCCTCACAGGAAATGCTCGATTTTCATCCCAGACCATTGAAATTACTCGACAGGCCGGAACAGATTGCCGTGCTTTATGCAAGTCCTGACGGCTATCCCCGGCGCTTTCGCTGGCGCGGCGGAGTGCATGAGGTGGTGCGGGTGGAAGGCCCCGAACGCATCGCCCCCGAATGGTGGCGGGAGAAGGGTTCTGCCCGCCTGCGCGACTATTACCGGATCGAGGATGGCGAGGGGCGGCGCTACTGGATCTACCGCTCAGGGCTAGCGGGTGACGGGCGCGGTGGCATGCCGGACTGGTTCCTGCAGGGGCTCTTCGCCTGATGCCCGACAAGCCACTCACCCCGCCCAGACCGCATGTCGATAGTGATCCATCGCTGACTGCGCCGCCCGAACGCGCGCTTTTCGTCGAATTGGGGGTGATGAGCTGTTTCAGCTTCCTGCGCGGCGCTTCGGATGCGGTGGCGCTGGTCACGCAGGCGCGCGCGCTGGGCTATGATGCGCTGGGTATTGCCGATGCCAATTCCATGGCAGGCGTGGTGCGCGTGCATACGGAGGCGCAGGCGCTCAGGATCAGGCCGCTGATCGGTTGCCGGATAGAGACGGCCGAAGGTCTCTCCTTCCTTGCCTATCCGCGCGATCGCGCTGCTTACGGACGACTGACGCGATTGATCTCGGCGGGCCGCATGGCGACGCTGGAGGGTGAATGGCAGGAGAAGGGCGTGTGCGAGATTTCGCTGCCCATGCTGGCCGATCACGGCGAAGGCGTGCAGCTGATCCTGATACCTCCGCGCGATCTGGCTGAGCGTTTTACGGTTCCCGCCTGGGCCAGCAATGTGGTGACACTGGATGGCGATGCCTTCGAAGAGCGGATTGCGGGCAGTTTCGCGGACATATTGCCGCATCTCACTACAGGTCTCCCCACCATGCGCCATATCGCCGCCAGCTATCTCTATCGGGGAGACGATATCGCCCGGATAGAGCACCTCGACGCACTGGCGCGGGCCAATGGTCTGTCGATCCTTGCCACCAATGACGTACACTATCATGCGCCCGAGAGGCGGCCTTTGCAGGACGTGATGACGGCCATCCGTCACAAGGTCACGGTGGCCACTGCCGGACACTTGCTCCACGCCAATGCCGAACGGCACCTCAAAGGCCCCGAAGAGATGCTCAAGCTGTTCGAGAAATGGCCGCATGCCATCGCGGCGGCGCGCGCAGTGGCCGATGCCTGCAATTTCAGCCTGGATGAGCTGCGATACGAATATCCGGAGGAGATTTACCCTGACGGGATGGGGCCGCAGGATTATCTCGTGCAGCAGACATGGGAGGGTGCGAAAAACCGTTATCCTAATGGCTTGCCGGAATCGGTTAAGGAAGTTCTGGAACGCGAGCTGGCGTTGATCGCCAAGCTGGAACTGGCCCGCTACTTCCTCACCATCAAGGATATCGTCGATTTCGCGCGCGGGCAGGATCCGCCGATATTGTGCCAGGGGCGCGGGTCTGCGGCGAATTCTGCCGTTTGCTATGTGCTCGGCATCACCAGTGTCGATCCGGCCAAGCATGCGCTGCTGTTCGACCGCTTCATTTCCGAGGATCGCAACGAACCGCCCGATATCGACGTCGATTTCGAGCACGAGCGGCGCGAGGAGGTGATCCAGTATCTTTATGCCAAATATGGCCGCCATCGCGCGGGCCTGTGCGCCACGGTGATCCATTACCGGCCGCGCATGGCGATCCGCGAGGTGGGCAAGGTGATGGGCCTGTCCGAGGATGTGACCGGCGCGCTCGCCCGCACCGTCTGGGGCAGTTACGGGCGTGAAGTGGCGGAAAAGCACGCGGCAGAGATCGGCATGGACCTCTCCGATCCGCATCTGCGTCGCGTGCTCAAACTGACCGAGCAGATGATCGGCATGCCGCGGCACCTGTCGCAGCATGTTGGCGGTTTCATCCTCACCGAAGGCCCGCTGGTGGAGACCGTGCCCATCGGCAATGGCGCCATGCCCGATCGCAGCTTCATCGAATGGGACAAGGATGATATCGACGCGCTGGGCATCCTCAAGGTCGACGTGCTGGCGCTGGGCATGCTCACCTGCATCCGCAAATGCCTCGACCTGCTGGAAGAGCATCACGACCGCACGCTCACACTGGCCACGGTCCCGCGTGAGGACCCACAAACCTATGCCATGCTGCGCAAGGGGGATTCGCTCGGCGTGTTCCAGGTGGAAAGCCGCGCGCAGATGAACATGCTGCCGCGCCTGCGTCCGCGCGAATTCTACGACCTCGTGATCCAGGTGGCGATCGTACGGCCAGGCCCGATCCAGGGCGATATGGTGCACCCCTATCTCAAGCGCCGCCGGGGGGAGGAGAGGGTAGCAATCCCCGCGCCGGGACCGCAGCATGGCCCACCGGATGAGCTGACCAGCATCCTCGCGCGTACCTTGGGTGTGCCGATCTTTCAGGAACAGGCGATGAAGATTGCGCTCGATGCCGCCAAGTTCTCCGGTGCGGAGGCAAACCGCTTGCGCAAGGCCATGGCCACCTTCCGCAGCCGCGGCATGGTGCATGAGCTGGAGGACATGATGGTCGGGCGCATGGTGGCGCGCGGCTATGATCCCGATTTTGCCGAGCGATGCTTCAACCAGATCAAGGGCTTCGGCGAATATGGTTTCCCCGAAAGCCATGCGGCCAGCTTCGCGCATCTCGTCTATGTGTCGAGCTGGCTGAAATGCCATTTCCCGGCTGCGTTTGCCTGCGCCCTGCTCAATTCGCAGCCCATGGGCTTCTATGCACCGGCGCAGATCGTGCGCGATGCGCGCGAGCACGGCGTGGAGGTGTTGGCAGCGGATGTGAACCATTCGGAATGGGATTGTACGCTGGAGCGTGTGAGTTCCTGCGAAGGCAGGAACCTCGTGCCACAGGTGGGAAGCCGGATAGATGGAGGTCCCCGCCTTCGCGAGGACTCACGAGTCGCCCTGCGCCTGGGCTTGCGGCAGGTGGATGGCCTGCCCGAACATGTCGCCGCGCAATTGGTGGCCGCGCGCGCAGTGGGCGGGGCCTATGGCGATGTCGGCGCATTGCGTGAGCGGGCTCGCCTGTCCCCGGCGCACGTAGAGCGCCTCGCCAGCGCCGATTGCTTCGGCTCGATGAACCTCACGCGCAGGCAGGCACTATGGGATGCGCGCAGCCTTGTTTCCGGACCGGACCTGCCATTGTTCGCTCATGCCCAAACACGCGAAGAGGGAGCGGAAAAGGGTAGGGCGATCCTACCGCAAATGCCCTTGTCGGAAGAGGTGGTTGCCGATTACCAGACCACGCGCCTGTCACTGAAGGCGCACCCGCTGGCCTTCCTGCGGGCTTCGCTGGCTGAACGCGGATTCGTACGCGCCTGCGACCTCAGGGATCGCAAGACGCGCAGCATGGTGCAGGTGGCGGGCGTGGTGCTGATCCGCCAGCGGCCGGGCAGCGCCAAGGGGGTCTGTTTTATCACGCTGGAGGACGAGACCGGCGTTATCAACCTGGTAGTCTGGCCCGATCTTAAGGAAAAGCAGCGCCGCGTTGTGATGGGATCGCGGCTGATGGAAGTGCGAGGGCGCGTGGAATATGATGACGAGGTGATCCATGTCATCGCCCATCATATGCGCGATGCGACAACGGAACTGCATCGCCTTTCGGATGATCTGCTCCAGGCGCCGACCGCCCGGGCGGATCATGTGAGCAGCCCTATTGGGATGCGCGAAAGCAAGTCTGGAGAAGCCAAAGCGATCCGCCCACGAGACATGATCGACGAGCTATCGCCGAACGCGAGAGGGCATCCACGTAATGTGCGGATCATCCCCAAGTCACGCGATTTTCATTAGGCTTTTGCGATCAGACAGGATCGAGCGAATAGCCTGCCGAACGCACCGTCCGGATCGGATCGCGGGCATTTTCGACTGTGATTGCCTTGCGCAGCCGGCGGATATGGACGTCGACGGTCCGCTCCTCGATCTCGCTGCCGGTACCCCAGACCGCATCGAGCAGTTGTCCGCGTGTGAACACACGGCGCGGGTGCTCCATGAAGAACTTGATCAGCCGGTATTCGGTGGGGCCGATCTGCAGCTGGCGGCCGCGCCGCTCCACGCGATGAGCGACCGGATCGAGCTTGAGGTCGCCCACTTCGATCGTTTCACCCGCCAGAGCCGGACGCACGCGACGCAGGACCGCGGCCACTCGGGCCAACAGCTCGCGCGGAGAGAAGGGCTTGGTCAGGTAATCGTCGGCACCGGTTTCAAGACCGCGCACGCGGTCATCCTCGGCCTCGCGCGCGGTCAGCATGATGATTGGTACATGCGCGGTCGCCTTGTCGCGGCGCAGGCGGCGGCAGACTTCGATGCCGCTGATGCCTTCGATCATCCAGTCTAGGATCACCAGGTCCGGCACGTCTTCGGCCGCAAGGATCATTGCTTCCTCGCCATCGCCGCAAACGCGCACATCATAGCCCTCACTCTCGAAGCGATATTCGAGGAGTTCGGCGAGCGCCGTATCGTCTTCTACCAGCAGCAGCTTGGGAGCGGACATGGATCAATTCCTAAGGGCGCCGGACCGTCCGGTGCCTTCGATTCGATCCTGTAATATGTCAGGAATGCGACAGAATTGTTTCACCGGTCCACATCGGTCGGATAGGTGCCGACCGCTGCGAAATGCACCATTTCCGCGACATTGGTGGCATGGTCGCCGATCCGCTCGATATTGCGCGCGACGAAGAGCAATTGCGCCGCGCTGCTGATGGTGGCGGGGTTCTCGACCATATAGCTGACGAGGTTGCGGAAAATGCTGTCATAGAACGCATCGACCTTCTCGTCCCGCTGGATCACCTCGCGTGCCACAATCGGGTCGCGTGCGGCATAAGCGGTAAGCACATCATGCACCATTTCCGCGGCCACTTCGCCCATAGCGGGCAACAGGGTGAGCGGTTCGAAACGACTTCGGCCTTCGATCCGCCCGGTGCGTTTGGCGATGTTCTTGGCGTAATCGCCGATGCGTTCCACCACACCGGCAATCTTCAGAGCGGCGATGATCTCGCGCAAGTCGTCCGCCATCGGAGCGCGGAGGGCGAGGACCCGTACCGCCAGAGCATCAACTTCTGCTTCGAGAGCATCCAGTTTGACGTCGCGCTCCACCACTTCCTTGGCGAGTTCCTCGTCGCCGGTAACAATCGCCTGCAGCGATTGCTGGATAGCGAGTTCGGCGAGGCCGCCCAGTTCGGCAATCAAGCCACGCAGGCGGGTGATGTCTTCATCGAATGCCTTAACTGTATGTTCTGCCATTAGCCGTACCGCCCGGTGATATAATCCTGGGTCTTCTGTTCCCTGGGATTGGTAAATATATCCGAAGTATGCCCATATTCCACCAAATGTCCTAGGTGGAAGAAGGCCGTTCGCTGCGAGACGCGGGCGGCCTGTTGCATCGAATGGGTGACGATGACGATGGCATAGCGGCCGCGCAATTCGTCGATCAGTTCCTCGATCTTGGCCGTTGCGATGGGATCGAGCGCCGAACAGGGCTCGTCCATCAGAATGACTTCGGGATCGACTGCAATAGCCCGCGCGATGCACAGGCGCTGCTGCTGCCCGCCTGACAAAGCGGTGCCCGAATCCTCGATTCTGTCCTTGACCTCATCCCATAGGCCGGCGCGCTGGAGGCTGCGCTCGACAATTGCATCCAGCTCGCCTTTGCCCTGTGCAAGGCCGTGGATACGCGGGCCATAGGCGATGTTTTCATAGATCGACTTGGGGAAAGGATTGGGTTTCTGGAACACCATGCCCACGCGCGCGCGCAGCTGAACCACGTCCATTCCGGATTGGTAGATATCTTCTCCATCGAGCTCAATCGTGCCTTCCACGCGCGCCGAAGGAATTGTGTCGTTCATCCTGTTGAGCGTACGCAGGAAGGTCGACTTGCCGCAGCCGGACGGGCCGATAAAGGCCGTCACATGTTCTGTGTGCACGTCGATGGAAACCTCATCGATCGCTTTCTTGTCTCCGTAATAGACGGACACGTCGGTGGCGCGAATCTTGGGTTCGCCCGTCGGTTCGTCCTCTTCCGGCGTCGTCAGTGGAGTCTGCTCGGTCACCATCTCTTCTCGAATTTGTTGCGCAGATAAATGGCGAGGCCATTCATCAGCAGGAGGAATATCAATAGCACAATAATCGCGGCGCTGGTGCGTTCCACAAACCCGCGGTCGATCTGGTCGGACCAGAGGAAGATCTGCATCGGCAACACGGTGGCATTGTCAGTAAAGCCCGAAGGCGGAGTGGCTACAAATGCACGCATACCGATCAACAGCAGCGGCGCGGTCTCACCCAACGCGCGGGCCATGCCGATGATTGTGCCGGTAAGGATGCCGGGCAGCGCCAGTGGAAGCACATGGTGGAACACGACTTGCACCGGCGATGCGCCGATCGCCAGGGCGCCATCGCGGATCGAGGGTGGCACGGCCTTGATGGCATTGCGCCCGGAAATCACGATGACGGGCATGGTCATGAGGGCCAGCGTCATACCGCCAATCAGCGGTGCCGAGCGAAAGGAGGGGAAGAGGGTCAGGAAAACGGCAAGACCGAGAAGGCCGAAGATGATCGAGGGTACGGCTGCGAGATTGTTGATCGACACTTCGATAATGTCTGTCCAGCGGTTTCGCGGCGCATATTCCTCCAGATAGAGCGCCGCCAGTACGCCGACGGGAAATGCCAACAGCAAGGTCACGATCATGGTCAGGATCGAACCCTTGAGCGCACCCCAGATACCCACGAGCTGAGGGTCGGTCGCATCGCTGCGGGTCATGAAACCGGGATCGAACGCATCATGCAGCAATCCCTGCTCGGCCAGTTCATTGGCTAGCGGTTGCAGGTGCAGCTTGCCATCACCTGCATAAGCGGAGGCAATGTCTTCATTGGTCGGCAGGGAGTAGGTGTTTGAACCACGCAAGAGCGCAGGGTCTGCGATCACTTCCTGCGCCACGATCCGCCAGGCTTCGGAATTGATCTGCGACGCACCTTCGGATCCCAGCGCCTCTTCAGCCGCATATTGAACGATCTCGGGCAGGCCTTGCGATTGCAGCGAGCGGACCGCGGAAGCTTCATTGTCTGTCGCCGGAACAGACAGCGCCATGCGCGAGAGGTCCACCGGAACCTCGAACACGGTGCGCTGGAAGCCGCCGAGCCCGTTCGAAAGCATATTGCCCAACAGGAAGACCAAGATTGCCACGGAAAACGCGATAGCGCCAAGGCCAGCCAGCTTGAACCTGCGCTCAGCTGCATAGCGCTGCTTCAACCGCGCTTCGAATTCCGGCGTACGGGTGGGGGCGCGCATCTCACTCATAGGCTTCGCGGAACCTCTTCACGACGCGCAAGGCGATCACATTCAGGATCAAGGTGATGATGAACAGCACGAAACCCAGCGCAAAGGCGCTGAGCGTGGCCGGATGATCCATGCTCGCTTCACCGGTCAGCATGGCGACAATCTGCACCGTGACTGTGGTCATGGCCTCAAGCGGGTTTGCTGAAAGATTGGCGGCATAGCCTGCCGCCATAACGACGATCATGGTTTCTCCGATCGCGCGACTGACCGCCAGCATGATGCCGGCAACGATTCCCGGCAGGGCGGCGGGGATGAGCACGCGGCGGATCGTCTCATTGGTAGTCGCGCCCATGGCCAGAGACCCATCGCGCATTGCTTGCGGGACCGCGGCAATCGAATCGTCTGCCATGGAGGAGACGAAGGGAATGATCATCACGCCCATCACGAGGCCTGCAGCCAACGCGCTCTCGCTAGATGCATTGGCAATTCCCACTGAAACGGCGATCTCGCGGATCGCGGGAGCAATGGTGAGGGCGGCGAAATAGCCATAGACCACGGTGGGCACGCCGGCGAGAATTTCCAGCGCAGGCTTGATCCACTTTCGCAAAGTCGGGTTGGCATATTGCGTAAGGTAAATCGCGCTCATCAGGCCAAGCGGTATGGCCACGATCATGGCGATGATCGCACCGATAAAGATCGTGCCCCAGAAAAGCGGGATTGCGCCGTAACGACTGCCATCGGTGCTAGTCGTGGCCGCCATCGGGTCCGGCCCCCAATGGGTACCGAACAGGAAATCGACAGGGGAGACCATTCCAAAAAAGCGGAAAGTCTCGAACACCAATGTCACGAAGATGCCGAAAGTGGTGAGAATGGCGACGAGCGATGCCAGAAACAGCACGCCCAATACTCCACGTTCCACCTTCGTGCGTGCAGCAAAATTCGGCTTGAGGCGCAAGAACACCCAGACCGCACCGATCAGGGCCAACACCAGCGCTACGGCAATGCCGATCCCGTCATAAAGCAGCGTCGCTGCGCGGAACGGTTCGACCAATGGCTCGGCCTCGGGAATCAGGACACGGTCGGCCGCGCCCGAAGCTACATTCTGCGCCTCCCTGAGAATTGCATCGCGGCGCATGCCGAACGCGGGAAGATTGGCCGCGCCGGGGCTAGCGAGCACATGCTGCATGATCAGATTGCCGCAAATGGCATTCCAAACAACACCGAACAGCAGGACCGGACCACCGATCCACAGCGCGGCGTACCAGGCATGGTAGACGGGAAGCGACGCGAGGCGACCGTCGGCCGCCTCGCTCTTGAACTTCCATGCACGCCCGCGAGCCACCAGCCATCCGGCGAGTCCCAAGCCTATGGCGAGGAGAAGCGGTATGGCTGATGACATTATTCGGGTTTCACTTACCTATTCGAAATCAGCTGCCGTCAGTGCAGGAAGTTCCGTTACAGCGGCGTTGTTGCGCGCCATAACGTCCTCGGGGCTGGCGACAAGTCCGATCTGCGCGAGAGGACCATCTACTCCCCAGCTTTCCGCCCATGTACCGAGGAATTCACGCAGGCCGGCAATAGCATCGACGTGATCGTTCTTGACATAGACGAAGAGCGGACGAGCGCCGGGATAGGCGAAGCTGGAAATGTTCTCATAGGTCGGCTCGACACCATTGACCGTCAGGCCCTTCACGCGATCGGCATTCTCTTCCAGATATGAGAAGCCGAAAACGCCAACGGCGTTCGGATTGCCTTCGATCTTCTGGACGATAAGGTTGTCCTGCTCGCCCTGATCGACAAAGCCACCATCGCCGCGCACTTCGGTGCAAATCTGGTCGTAACGGTCTTCATCTTCATCCTTGATTGCCTCCATGGCCGGATTGGCTTCACAACCCACTTCCAGGACCAGTTCCTTCAGTGCATCGCGCGTACCTGAGGTGGACGGCGGGCCGTAGACGAGGATCGGCAGGTCAGGCAGAGAGGCGTCGACGTCGCTCCAGTTGGTAGCAGTCTGTTCTTCGCCATAGGGGTTGGCCGCAAGAGCGCGATAGACGATCTCGGGCGTCAGGTTCATGTCGATACCGCCCTGCGCAGCGGCAAAAGCGATACCGTCGAGGCCGACCTGAAGCTCTGTGATCGAAGTCACGCCGTTTTCCTGGCAGGTCTCGAATTCGCTTGCCTTCATCCGGCGCGAAGCGTTTGCGAGACTCGGAGTGTCGGCGCCGGCTCCTTCGCAGAACAGCGCCATACCGCCGCCAGTGCCGGTCGATTCGATCAGCGCGGCGGGGAAATCGGGATAGTTGCGAGCGAAAGTCTCAGACACAACGGTTGCAAACGGATAGACCGTAGAGGAACCAACAGCACGAATGGCCTGGTTGGAACCACCGGCGGAATGGTCACCGCAAGAGGCCAGAGTCAGGGCGCCCAGGGCGATGGCGGCATATTTGAACTTGTTCGTCATTTCACTTCTTCCACTTCAAAATCTTGGGTGGCGTTAGAACCCGTGTGTTACGGAACGACGACAGAATCCTGACATGCCATTGTCACAAGCGTAACGAAAGGCATGTCAGCTTCTGTCCACATGCTTAGAAGTCGATCTGTCCGCGAATGCCGAAGACATCGGCACTGTAGAACTGGTCGCCGCCGGGCAGCGCGTAAACGGCATCATCATATTCGAGATGACCGTAATTCAGCATCAGGCGGGTGTAGTCGGTCGGCACCCAGACAAGCGATGCGTAATAGGCATTCTGCTGTCCGCCCATGATCGTGCCGCTGTTGAGGTCGAGATAATCATAGCGCAAATTGACCTGCCATGCGCCCGAACCACCTTCATCGATCGGGTTAGCGGGACGTGTGCGATCGAACTTGCCGCCCTTGTATCCGCGCTTGTCCTCTCCGGTGAGGAAATAGCCGACCTCGACATAGCCGCCGAAGAAATCGGGGTCCGCGCCGGCGCCCGGCATGTTGACGCTCTGCCAAAAACCCTCGCCAACGGCGTGGAAGGGCCCGGCGATGACACCGGCTTCAAGCCCTGCACCAAATTCGCTGTCAGCACCGATATTACCCGTATTGATCAGGCGCTCGGATGTGAAGTGCACTTGCGGACGCTGGCGATAACGCACGGTGTCGCCCGATTCGAGCTCTGTCAGATGGAGCGATCCGCCGAAGTGCAGCTGCGTGTCGCCAGCCTTGGGGGAAGCGACCACGCGGCCATCGAGGCTCCAGCTTTTGCCGGGAAGGTCACCGATATTGTCGGTAAAGGCACCGAGCTGCAGCAATACGTCTCCGGTCTTCACCTGCGTGGAGAGGCCCAGGCGGCGCTCGAAACCGAAAGCATCCGTAAAGGCGGCGCGCTCGATAAATGAAGACCAACGGCTGCTGGTCAGTTCTTCCAGCGACTGGAAGTTGTTGTGCTGGCCTGCGGTCACGGTCAGGCCGTCATCTTCGTAGGTGATGATGGCATCGGTGACTTCCGCGTCATTTCCCGCAAAGTCGATCTCGAACTTGTATCCGAAACCGCCCGGAATATCGCCGGAGAGGCCGATGCGGGCGCGGCGGATTTCACTGCCGAAACCGTCTTCGCGGCCGAGAGCGTCGGGGAAGCTGATCGTGCCGGCGTCAGCCTGGATGCGGCCGAAGGGCTTGAAGGACCAACCGCCGGGGGCCTCTATTTCCGGGGCACCGGAGAAGCTGATCTCCACCCCGTCATCTTCTACCACCGGAACTGCCGCGATCGCCGCGGCGTTGGTCGCAACTGCGGCGGAATTGGCTTCAAGTGCTTGGGCGTTGGCGGCGGTTGCTGCTTGCGTTGCCTGCGCCTCGTCTTCCATCGAATCGAGTCGGTCGGAGAGCATTTCGATCTGCGCCTGCAAGGCTTCAATCTGGTTGCGCAGCGCGGTGACTTCGTCATCCTGCGCATGGGCAGCAGGGGCGACAAGCGCCGTGCTGGCGATGAGCGATGATAGGATTAGCTTTTTCAACTTCGACTCCATTTCTGTCCTAGATGTGACAAGAATGGGTCGCCCCTATGACCGCTACTTTACACTTTTGTGACGGTATCCCCATTTGAGTCGCAAAGGCGCAAGATTCCTGTGCATAACGCGCGCACTGCCCTCCATCGCGTCTATTCGGATATGAGTGGTATCCGGACGCTCACGGTAGTTCCGACGCCCAGCTTGCTGGAAATGTCCATGCGCCCGCGATGGCGCTCTACGATATGTTTTACGATAGCTAGACCAAGGCCTGTCCCGCCTGCGGCCCGGCTTCGACTTGGGTCGGTCCGGTAAAAGCGCCGGGTCAGATGCGGTATGTGTTCCGCAGCGATACCTTCTCCACGGTCGACAACCGTGAGTTCAGCCATGCTTCTTTCACCGTGCCTAAGGCCCACAGTCACCTGTTCGTCCGGCCTGCCATACTTAAGGGCATTGTCGACAAGATTGCGTACGAGCTGTTCCAGCTGCCTCTGGTCACCGCGGATCATGGTGGGGGTTGAAGGCAATTCAAGTTTCAGCCTGTCCACCGCATCGGGCCCTGCGCCGTCACGGGCGGCTTGTTGCACAAGACGCGTGAGATCTACTTCCTCCTGCGGCTGATCGTGCTTTTCCGCTTCGACGCGGCTCAATGACATCAGGTCTTCGACAAGGCTTTGCAGGCGTCGCGCTTCGCGCAGGACCGTATCATAGAATTTGGCCACTTGTTTGGGAGGGACCTCTGCGTCTTCATCGGCAAGCGTTTCCATATAGCCGATGATCGATGCCAGCGGAGTTCTCAGTTCATGGCTGGCATTGGCGACGAAATCGGTATGGGCGCGGCTGACATCGGCCTCAGAGGTGCGGTTGATCAGCTCGATCATGCGATAGCGTTCATCGATAGGCTGGACGGACAACTGCCAGCTGCTTCGCGGACCTGTCAGGCCCTGGACTGTCGCAATGCCCCCCTTGTTGCGAGAGAGAAGGTCGACTGCCACGGGATGCCGCAACGCGACACGGGCGTCCTGACCTACGACGTGGGCTCCGATGGCTTCCCTTGCTGCCTTGTTGGAAACGATAATCCGGTTCCCGTCGAGGAGCAGGATCGGCAGACCGGAATGCTCGATAAGATCGCGCATGCCCGAATGAGAGATCTGCAGCCCTTCGACGGGAGCTTTTGCAGTTACCGGCGGAGGAGGGGCAGCCAACCAGAATGTGCCTGCCCAGACCAAAGTTACCGAGATTACGACAAGGATATCGACCCCGGTCAGAGCCAGGATCAGTCCGGTCACGAGAGCAATTGCAAGCCCTGCAATCGGGATGTTTCGCCCACCCATGTCTGTCGCCATAACCGCAAGCTTGGCGGCGTGCTACAGCCAATGTGATCTTGTCATGGATTGGCTCGAAACAGACAGGTAGATTCTGTCAGTTGGCGATCAGAAGATCCAGTTGGCTCTCGGCTGCATCCGGCCGGGCGCGGTAACCATCTCGATTTCAGCTGCAAGTTGTTCCCAACGTTCAGCCGCCGCGAGACGTGTTTCGCGCACATGCATCAAAGTAGCTGCCATCGCCTGCTGGCGAAGGCCCTCTGCAAGATTCCTGTATTCGATCGCGGTTTCCATTCTCACCTCCATCAAATGATGGATGAAGAATGAATGATTACATGAATTTGGGAAGCTGATACTTCAGCCTGTCTCAAATCGTGGTTATTTCCATCTTAACAGTAACCAGCGCGCAATGGTGCACCGATCGCCGCGTATATGAATATGGATTTGGTGACCCCTACGGGAATCGAACCCGTGTTTCAGCCGTGAGAGGGCCGCGTCCTGACCGCTAGACGAAGGGGCCTGAGCCTTGCTGTATCAGATATCAGGCAAATCCGCACCGCTGGTGACCCCTACGGGAATCGAACCCGTGTTTCAGCCGTGAAAGGGCCGCGTCCTAACCGCTAGACGAAGGGGCCATCGCGGTGCGAGCGGCGCACTTAGGGGGGCTTTGGCGCAGGGTCAAGCCCCGCAATCGGCTTCGCCTGCTTTATCCGCTCAATCGGCCCATGCAGCATCTTCGAGATGCAGTTCCGCGGCAGGCCTTGCTCCCCAATCGTCGATCTTCGCGCGGCCTGCCAGCCACAGCTTGCGCCCACGCGCGCCATGAAGGATTGTCTGGCCCATTTCGCTGTCTGCAGCGCGAAATGCGATGGCCTTGAAAGAGGCCCCATCATCTCCCGCTGCGATCAGGCGTAGATGATCGGTTCCGACGATATCAGCCTTTACGAGCCGAACAGGTCCTACGGCGATTCGGGGCGATGGCCAGCCAACTCCGAATGGCCCGGCGCGCTCAAGTTCTTCCACCAGATCTGGCGTTAGCCCGCGCGGAGCCAGCGCGAGGTCCAGTTTAAGTGTCTGATTGGCAGAAGCCCGCGCAACCGCATCGGCCAAATGGTCGTTGAGCCAATCGCCGAAGGCGTCAATCTTGCTTTCTTCGATGGTGAGACCGGCAGCCATGGCGTGACCTCCGCCGGCGACAAGCATGCCACTTTCTCTCGCCGCTATGATGGCTGCCCCCAGGTCTACACCCGCAATGGAGCGTCCAGACCCCTTTCCTTGCCCATTTTCCTTGTCCATCGCGATGACGATCGAAGGCTTTCCTGTCTTTTCCTTGATCCGGCCTGCGACGATACCGATCACGCCCGGATGCCAGCTGTGGCCGGCAAGAAGAACTACGGCCCGGTTATGCTGCGACGGGAGCTGCTCTTCAGCGGCTTCCTGAACCGCGGCCTCTATGGCGCGCCTGTCTTCATTCAGACGAGAGAGTTGCTCGGCAATCGCTTGAGCTTCTTCGGCATCCTCTGTTGTCAGAAGGCGAACGCCCAATGTCGATTCTCCCACCCGACCCCCGGCGTTTATCCTTGGACCCAGTGCAAAGCCGCAGTCGCTGCATTTGGGGGCTCGCTTGAGGCGTGACGCGTCGATGAGCGCGGACATGCCGATATTTGCGCGTCGCGCCATCACCTTCAGTCCTTGGGCCACAAAGGCGCGATTGAGCCCCTTGATCGCGGCAACGTCTGCCACTGTGCCAAGTGCCACCAAGTCCAGAAGGGCAAAAAGGTCCGGTTCCTGTCGATTCTCGAAGAAACCACGATTTCGCAAGGTCCGTACAATGGAAATTGCCAGCAAGAATGCCACGCCAACAGCGGCAAGATGGCCGTGGGATGCTGCAATGTCGTTTTCATCGAGCCGGTTCGGGTTCACGAGAGCGTAGGTGCGAGGCAGATCTGGGGCACATTTGTGGTGATCGACCACTATCACATCGATCCCCGCCTCATACGCAGCGCCAAGTGCATCGTAAGCCATGGCACCGCAATCGACAGTGACCACCAATGTCGAGCCCGCTTTTCCCAATTCCACCAACGCTTCGGCGGAAGGGCCGTAGCCCTCCAGCAGACGATCGGGAATGTAATATCCCGCCTCGTGGCCAAGCATGCGGAGAAGGCGCACAAGCAATGCAGAACTCGTCGCGCCATCGACATCGTAATCACCGTAAATCGTCACTTTCTCGCGCGCGATGATCACTTCGGCAATGCGTTCGGCAGCCCGATCCATGTCGGAAAATTCCGATGGATCAGGCAGAAACTCCTTGAGACTGGGATCGCGTTGCCGTGCAAGGTCTT
>CAJXLD010000010.1 GCA_913055595.1 uncultured Altererythrobacter sp. | reverse complement strand
CCTCAACGCAAAAGGCCACGTCTGTGCAAGAAATTGGAAAAATGGCGCGCCCGGAAGGATTGGCCGCCGCCGCTTCGCGACTCTGGCCGTCTCCGGTGCATTCGCACCTCCGAATCCGCGGTTCGTCCCGTTCCATAGGCCCGAAACTTTCCAGGCCGCCCCCGCTTTTGCGGAGACGGCCTGGGAAATGGCGCGCCCGGAAGGATTCGAACCTCCGACCACCTGATTCGTAGTCAGGTACTCTATCCAGCTGAGCTACGGGCGCGCACCGGAGGGCGCCACATAGGGGGGCCTTCCCAGCTTGGCAATAGCTATTCCGGCAATCTTACGAGCAAATCGGCATCCATCGGTGGCATGGGTAGCGCCTTCGCCTCATCACGTGAAAACCAGCCCCAGTTTTGATCATCCAGCGGCGTGACCTGACCTTCCCAACTTTCAGCGCTGTAAAGAATCAGTACAACCGGGTTTTGCAGCCCCTCATCGGCCACCAGGCTCGGCTGCAAGGCATGCAAATCAATCGTGATTCCCAACTCCTCGGCAATCTCCCGACACAGCGCAGAGCGCGGATTTTCGCCGTTTTCGACCTTCCCACCAGGAAATTCCCACAATCCGCCATGATGTTTGTGATCGGGCCGACGTTGCAACAGCAAGCGACCCGATTCGTCTCGCAAGGCAAGCGCGACCACCGGCATCCATGTCGGATTTTCTTCCAAGTGAAACGCCCTTCTCAACCTTTCGTTAGGAATTCGATGTCACTTCCATAGTCATCAGTACGTTGGAAGGACCCATCCCAATGCGAGTAATCGACCAATTTTTTGGCCTGCTACGCGATGAGCGGGGTGCAACTGCCATCGAATACGGGCTGATCGCAAGCTTGATCGTCATCGCCATCGTCGCAAGCCTGAATACCTTTGCGAACGAGACAATCAGCATGTGGACTCGTGTCTCTACCGCCATGGAAAGTGTTCGATAGCGGTTAGGACTTTGTCAATATTTTACACTTACACCCAATGAGGTTCGATTGGGAAACCGATCGGAACGGGTACCGAAGACACTACCAGGAGACTGACATGACTTTCTTCAAGAACATGCTGCGCGACGAAGCTGGCGCAACTGCCATCGAATATGGCCTGATCGCTGCTCTGATCGCTGTTGCCGCTATCACTGCTCTGCAGAGCGTTGGTAACGAGCTGAACACGACTTTCGACACGGTCAGCACCTCGCTTGAGACCGCCAACGGCGGCTAATCTAGTTCACTAGATTAATTCGAAAAGAAGGGCGGCAGGGAAACCTGCCGCCCTTTCTTCTTGCGCAATCTCGATCTTCCCAAGCTAATTGGCGCGCACAACGATCTTGTATTGCTGCCCCGGCACGACCTGATCGCTCGACGACAGACCGTTCAACACACGAAAGCGCGCTTCCTGCGCATCACTATAGGCCATGCGGCGCGACAGGGTCTGCACACTATCGCTTCTTGCCGCGGTCACTACGTCCAATTGACGCGGAATCACCTGTGCTGCCTCGGATGACGAGATCCGACGCATGGAATTATACATCGAATTGAATGTGGCGGCCTGGCCAGCGGGCGTTACCGACTGGAAGTGGAAGGCCTGATTCCCTCCGAAATCATAAGCAAAGACGGTCACATCCACCTGCCCTTGTCCATTGTTGACGCGTGCTCCGCCAAACACAACCGGAAGTCCATTCACATTGCTACGCTGCAGGTCTTGCGGCGCGAGCTGCTGCTGGTCACCACCCAGGCTACGGAATACGGCACGAACGTAGGTTTCCAAGTTGCCGTCAAACGGAGCAGCGGTCAGCTGGGCCCTGCCGCCATCGCCATTGATCGAGACAGCACTGGTCCCGTTGACCATGTAAAAACCCTGCGGCGCGGTGAAGCGCAGGCGCAGTTCAGGATGAATGAAATCGCTCCCCTCTATCACCCCCTGCGCCGGATCATCGCCGTAGAGCATGCCATCGATCCGATTGAGGAAGGTTTCGCGATTGACCGCACCGGTCGCCGCACCGGCCTGCGCCAACGCGTTCTGCACCCGACTAGCCGGATCGGGATGTGTGGAGGCCCAGGCCGGAATGGTGGCATTGCCACGCCCTTGCAGTTGTGCATCAAGCGCGTTTTGCGCCGCAAGGCTGGTCAGCAAGGTCGCCATCGCACGCGGATTGTATCCGGCACCTGTGAGGTACTGCACGCCCAGATTATCTGCCTCTATCTCCTGACCACGCGAATAACTCAGCGTCAAAAACTGCGTATATTGCGCGCCCTCGCTGATAAAGCCGCCCAGATCGCCTCCGACGGCGGCACCCACGACTTGCCCCAGCAATCCAAGCAATTGGTCGCGTTGCGCACGCTGCTGCCTGCGGGCCGAATGGCGCGCTGCCACATGGCCAACCTCGTGGCCCAATACGCCTGCCAGCTCCGCTTCGTTGTTCATCAGGGCAACAAGCTGGCGCGTCACATAAACATAGCCCCCGGGCACGGCGAAAGCATTGTTGACCGAGGAATTGAGCAGCGCCACGTCGAAAGCGGTGGGCGTAGTCGCCAGGCCCGACTGAACGGCGATATTCTGCCCCACACGCTGCACATATTGCGCCTGCGGTCCGGTCATCTCGCCACCGAATTGAGCGATAAACTGCGGATCGTATTCGGCACCCTGCTGCGCTTCGGCCGGGGTGATCGGAGAGCCGGGCGCGACATTGGCGCCGGGTATGGTGGCGCAGGCAGCCAATGCTACAGACGCTGTTCCGCAAAGGGCCAAGCGGACGGTTTTCGTGACGATGGCAGGCATTTCAAGCTCCCGAAAAACGGCTTCTCCGGCCCATATCGTCGCGCGGACTATTGCCGAAAGCAAGCTGCATTCGTTGAGACGAGCGCTAGCCTAGTTCCCCAGATTTTCGCCAATGGCAAGGAACCGCTCCTCACGCTGGCGCCGCAATTCGGCCGGATCGCGCGCTGACAGCGCGTCGAGCTCTTCTCCGATCGCCTTGGCCAATGAAGCCGATGCTTCAACCGGATCACGATGCGCACCGCCCACAGGCTCGGGCACGATGCGATCGATCACTCCAAGTTCCGCCAGATCCTGCGCCGTCATCTTCATCGCTTCAGCCGCAAGCGGAGCTTTCTCTCCGGTACGCCAAAGGATGGATGCACAACCCTCGGGCGAAATCACCGAATAGACTGCATGCTCGAACATCAACACACGCTCGGCACTGGCAAGGGCAACTGCACCGCCTGAACCGCCCTCGCCCACAATGGCTGCCACCATCGGCACGCCCAGCCCAAGGCAAGCCTCTGTCGACCGCGCGATGGCCTCTGCTTGCCCGCGCTCCTCCGCTTCGATGCCTGGAAAGGCGCCCGATGTATCCACCAACGTAACCACCGGCAGGCCAAAACGGTCGGCCATTTCCATTAAGCGGATAGCCTTGCGATAGCCTTCGGGCTTGCCCATGCCGAAATTGTGGCGAATGCGGCTTTCGGTATCATGGCCCTTTTCGTGGCCAATCAGCATAAGCTTGCGACCGTCCAGCGTGGCGAGACCGCCCATGATTGCCTCGTCATCGCCGTAGAGCCTGTCGCCTCCCAGAGGCGTAAAGTCGCTAAACGCATGGCTGACATAATCGCGAAAATGTGGTCGCGAAGGATGTCGCGCTACCTGCGTCTTTTGCCACGGCGAGAGCGAGGCGTAGGTACTGGCAAGCAGGCTCGCGCTCTTCTTTTCGAGCTTTTTCAGCTCTTTCGAGATATCGACGTCGCCATCTTCGCCCGCCGCAGCGCGCAATTCGGCAACCTTCGATTCGATGGTCGCGACCGGCTTTTCGAATTCGAGATAGGAAATCATGCCCCTGCGCTAAACGGAGCGGGCGCGCCCTGCAAGAGGATGTCGTTCATTTACAAGTGATACCAACCGTGCGGAATCGACATGGGTATAGATCTGCGTCGTGGCGATATCGGCATGGCCGAGCAGCGTTTGCAATACGCGCAAATCCGCTCCGCCTTCAAGGAGATGGGTGGCAAAAGCATGGCGCAGCACATGCGGGCTAACCTTGGCCGGGTCGAGCCCCGCCCGCACGGCCACCTCCTTCACCAGCTGGTACAGCCTGATGCGGCTGATGTGACCGCTTCGCGACGGAAAAAGCCAGCGCGAATCGGCATTGCGCACCTCCAGCCAACGTCCCAGGGCCTGTTGGGCGCGACGCGACACAGGCACCATGCGCTGCTGGGAACCTTTGCCGGTCACGGTAAGAAAGGGCATATCGCGCGGAACGCTCGCGAGCGACAGGCCGACGAGTTCGCTGGCACGCAGGCCGGAACCATAAAGCAGTTCGAGCAAGGCAAGCATGCGTACTGCAAGAGGCCTTTCTGTCGATGCTTCCAACTCGACACGCTCGAACAGGGTCTCGACCTCCGAATGACTCAATATCTTGGGCAGAGGACGGCGCGCCGCGGCCTTAGGCAAGGCAGAAGAAGGATCATCCTTGCGCAGCCCCTCATCCACAAGAAAGCCGAAGAATTGCCGCAGGGCCGAACTCTTGCGCGCGACGCTGGAGGGTGCAAGGTCCGCCCATTTCCCGGCAAGCGAGGAGAGCTGCGCTTTTTCGGCACTGACGAGGTCGCCGAGCAGTTCTTCGGCACCTTCGAGGTCGCGCCTATAAGCTGCCAGCGTATTGATCGCCGCCCCCCGCTCTGCGGCGAGCATGGCGAGGAAGGTGTCAATTGCGGCGCTAATGCTCCTACCCCCGCGCCACAGCCTCTGCTGCGATCATTCGCGCCTCGGCAGAAAGGCCAGCGGCGTCGAGCGCGCTGACAATGTGATAAAGCTGCCGCGCGGTCATGCGGCTCCAATCATCGCCCTGCATGCCCACACCAGCCAGCAAGGCCACAAGCGCCGCATTGCGATAGCGGCCTGCTGCCGAGATACGATCGCTCCACGCGGAGTTTCGCAGCAGATTGATGCCCAAATCGGACGAAAAACGCTCAACGTCATTGCGTTCGAGGCGACCAAGCCCGGCCAATCCGGCCAACAGGAAGCGCGATTTTCGAGCATCTTCGCTTGTGTCATCGGCAATAAAACTGGCCACAGCGTCATCATTGACTGCACCGCCGGTCGGGTCGGAAAGAGACAACAGCGCCCAACCCAGGCTGCCCTCTTCTACCAGCCCGCTCCAGCGTCTGGCATTGGCATCAAGCCCAGCGGCCAGCATTGATGTCAGCATGACATCTGCATTGTCGATTAAGGCGTCGCTCACGGGCATTCGTGCCGCCGCATAGGATGTCAGAACGAGACGACCGTAATTCGTCTGATCGCCCCACAAGCTCTGCATTGCCGCCAAGCGGTCATACGGGTCTTCCGCCACATAGGCTTCGCGCAGCACAATACCGGGCTGGCGATCACCATCTGTCACCGTGTCGCTGGCGTAGAGCTGCGAATAGAGGTCCACCATGGCTGCGGAAGAAAGGATACCGCGTTCGGCTGCCCGATCTGCCGCAGCGATACGAGCGACCAACGGTGTCGCTGGAATGGTGGCATCGAAAACTGCAAAACGGTTCTGGACAGGAGCCAGCAGGTTGTCCGGAATTTCTTCTCCCAAGGCGCGAGAGAGGGCGAAACGCCAGGGCGAAAGCTCTTCTACATTACCCCACTCGATATTGACCGCTCGACCTGCGTCGCCTGCCGCTCCGGCAAATCGCTGAGCCAGGCGGATATCGATTTCCGGCGCTTCTTCTTCCCACAATGCGCGATCGAGACGTCGTTCGGCTGCACGTGTGTCGCCACGATACGCGTTGCATATGGCCTGGGCGAGAATCCACTCGCCATCGTCGCGGAAACCCGCGTGAAGCTGCGTTATCGGACAAATGCCAAGGACATCTCCCGTTGCCAGATAGGCATCGAATGCGGCGTCGGCCAATGCGGGATCGTAATTGCCGCCGTCGACATCCTGCACCAGCGCGCGGGCCACCTGTGCCTCACCCATGCGATTGAGCAATGCGGCCCGCAATGCCGCGAATTCGACGGCATCCATGCCGTCCGGCGCATCCATGCGGCTGGCGAGAGCGCGACGCAGGAGGATATGGCCCCAGCGCGATACGAGAGGGCCGCGTGTTCCCTCCAGAGCCGCACGCACCAGCGCTGCCGGCTGGCTTGCAAGCGACTGTGAAGGAAAGCCGCCTTCGTTTCGGGCAATTACGCCGATGCGCGATAGGGCACGTCGCGCTGTCTCAGGCACATCGAACCTGGGCCGCAGACCGAACAATTCATTGATTTCGTTGTCTTCCATCTCCTCCAGCTCTTCGAGGGTGGGAAAATCCTCTGGCAGTGCAGCGGGCGGATATTCAACCGGCGCTGCACCCCCCGGTATTGGCTGGACAACGGGAGCATTCGGCACAGGCTCAACCGAAGGGACCGGCCCAACCGACTTCACGGTTGCACGCGGTGTCGGCGTTGGAGCGGGGGCTTCCGGCGGCGGGTCGTTGAAGATATCGGGCAGGAGGTCTTCCGGCTGAGCAAAGGCCAGCGAGGAAGTAAGGCCAATAAGCAGGCCTCCCGCAACGACGCCTTTCCTCATTTAACCATCCCCTGCAAATCCACTGGTTCTTCGATCAAGCGCTGTTCTTCCTGCCCGCCATCGAACCACGCCAAGCCGATCAGCGCCAAACCGACCAGCGCGATAGAAACCACGATACTCATCAGGCGTTTCGACACCTATTCCTCGATCCTGTCCCAACAATCGGGCTCTGCAAGCTTGCACCGGCGGTTAGCGCAATTATAGCCCCAACGGCAATGAACAAGGCACAACCAGCCCACCGTCGCAATCTGAGCGATGTACAGATCAAAGCACTAGCGGCGCGGATCGACCGCCCGATCGTGCTTGTCGGCATGATGGGCGTGGGAAAGACAAGCATTGGAAAACGGCTGGCGCAGAAGCTGGGTGTTCCCTTTTTCGACGCCGACGAAGAGATTGTCGAAGCAGCCCAGATGTCCATCACCGAGATCTTCGACCAATATGGCGAAGACTATTTCCGCGATGGCGAAAGGCGCGTCATCGCGCGCCTTTTGGAAGAACCTCACAGCGTCATTGCCACCGGCGGCGGCGCCTTTGTGCAAGATGATACGCGAGCTGAGATTCTCGAAAAAGGCATCGCCGTCTGGCTCGATTGTGAGGTGGACACGCTGGTCGAACGCGTCAGTCGCAATAAGAAGCGCCCGTTGCTGCGTGGGGGCAATGTGCGCGAGAAGATCACCAGCATGAAGACGGAACGCGAACCGTCATATGCAAAGGCGAGCATTCGCGTTACCAGCGACACCGGCCCGCATGGCGAGACCGTGGACCGCATTTTGGAGGCACTGAACTCATGTCTGTAACCCGCGTGGAACTGGCTGGACGGTCCTATGAGGTGTGCGTGGATGGCGGACTTCTTGCCGATTTTGCCAACCAGTGCGGCGGTTTGCTGCGCAAGAAGGTGGTTCCTATCATCACGGACCGCAATGTCGCGGAAAAGTGGCGCGAGCCTGTCGAACAATCGCTGCGCGATGCCGGGCATGAGGCCGAGTTCCTCGTGCTCGATCCGGGCGAAGGCGCGAAGAGCTGGCCGGTTCTGGAACGCGTGGTCGACTGGCTGCTCGACCATGAAGTGGAACGCGGCGACCACATTGTTGCGCTCGGCGGAGGGGTAATCGGAGACCTGACCGGCTTCGCCGCCGCGATCACAAAGCGTGGCTGCGGCTTTATCCAGGCACCCACCACGCTGTTGGCACAGGTGGACAGTTCGGTGGGCGGCAAGACGGCGATCAATGCCAAGGCGGGCAAGAACCTTGTCGGCGCCTTCCACCAGCCCAGCCTTGTGCTCGCCGATCTCGACAGCCTCGCCACATTGCCCCTGCGCGAGGTGCAGGCAGGTTATGCCGAGGTCATAAAATACGGCATCCTCGGCGACCGCGATTTCTTCGAATGGTGCGAGGCAAACGGTCCTAAAGTGATCGAAGGTGAGCGCGACGCGCTGGAACATGCGGTGACCGAAAGCGTCAAGGCTAAGGCACGCATCGTGGCAGAGGACGAGCGCGAGACCACTGGCGCGCGTGCACTGCTCAATCTTGGCCACACTTTCGGCCATGCGCTGGAAGCCGAAACCGGCTTTTCGGACCGACTGCTGCACGGCGAGGGCGTAGCGCTCGGCATGGTGCTTGCTGCACGCTACTCCGCGCGGAGAGACCTTATTTCACAGCAAGATGCCGTACGCGTCGCACGGGCGATTGCTGCGTCTGGACTGCCATCGGAAGTAAGCCGCTTGAGCCTGACATGCTCAGGCGGGGACCTGGCCGCGCATATGCTGCACGACAAGAAGATGGACGCGGGCACCCTGCCCTTCGTCCTGCTGCGCGATATCGGTGAAGCCTTCCTAGACAAGGAAGTGTCGCTGGAAGATGTGGGTACATTTCTAGGTGAACAGCTCAAGGGCTAATATCGATACAAACGGAATCGCTGGATACCGAACTCCCCCGGCGGCAGGCGGACATGCCGCCCTTGGTGTGTCTGGTCGCCATTAAGGCGCCGACCCGATTTCCACTCGCCCTTTTCGAATGTACCCTCTTCGACGAAATCGAAGCCCGCTGAGCCCAAACCGCCAACACTATCCACCGTCAGCGTCGCGCCCATGCCGGCAAAGAGGAAATCCTCCCCGCCTAGCCAGATCAGCAGCGCGCCGTGGCTGCGCGGGTCCTGGGCATCGCGCGGTGTCCATGGGTCGATCGTGGTCACTGAGAAGCGGAAGGCGCCGAACTCGGCCTGCATCGGAGACGTGTCGACTTCGCTTGCAAAGCTCACCGAATTTCCGAAACCGGCAATCCTGCCTTCCGCCTGCGCAGCGAGGATGGGCTCGGCCATACCTTCCAGCATGGCATAGAGGCCCGCGATCCGCTCTGAGGCTGCCTCATCAGCGTCCTCGATCGCAAACGGACTGAAACCTATCCCATTGCGCAAACCAATCGAGCGCAGCGCATTGGCCACCAGTGCCGGATCGGAAGGGCGGTTCGCCTCAGGGATGAACAGCGGCGCGACACCAGCTTCGACATATCCATCGACGATACCTGCAAAGCTCGGGAAATAGATGTCGGGCGCGATGAAATCGATTGCGGGCGCTTCCTCGCGCCAGATGTCCGCCAGATGCGCCAAGGGCCCACCGCTCGGATAGTCACCGGGCGCAACGCCAGGCCTGCCCTGCGCACCATTGACGAATATAGGCAGTAGGTATTCTCGTTTCCCCGCCTCGGCTACGGCGTTGGCATAGCCCGCATAGGCACGCGCCATTTCACGTTCGGTCGCAGCCGGATCCGTGCCGTTCCCTGCTTCCCCCGCAAATGGCAGGAATCCGATTTCGTTTTCCACCTGCACCATAATGACAGTGCGCTCCGCCCCATCGATCTCGCGTAGATGCGCCATCAGCGCGGCAAAGGCCTGCGCATCGGCATCGCGCGCCTCGGGCGAGTAGGCCGAAATGATCTCCTGCATCTGGCCATCCGCGCCACAGGTGCGCGGGAAACGCTCGGCATCGCGCTTTACCCAGCTGGGCGCATAGCTCGACATCGAGTTCTTCCAAGTGGCGAACCACAGAAGCACCAGCCGCATGTCATGCGCCCGCGCATCCTCAATGAGCCAGTCGACGCTGGAAAAGTCGAATTCTCCCTCCGCGGGCTCGATCAGCTCCCAATAGACCGGCGCGAGCACCGTATTAAGGTTCATCCGCTGCAGGTGATACCAATGCTGCGCCATATATGCGCGATTGCTGGCGGTCGAATTGCCGAGCTCACCGCCAAGGATAAGGAATGGCTCCCCATCCACGATAAGTTGCACGGCTTCACCGCGATGTTCGAGACGGGGAATGTCGTCTTGCGCCAAAACTGGCGATGAAATGATCAAAGCAGCGATGGCAAGCAGGATACGCATGGCGCATCTTGTGCCTGTGGTAGCGTTACCCGGCAAGCCCAGGCACAAGGTCGGTCACCCCAAAATCCTCGAAGATGGCCTCGACCAGCAGGTGGCGATGGCATTTCGAGGCATCGCGACAATAGCACAGCAGGCAGGTGCGCTCCTCCATCGCCAAAGCGCGCAATTCGGCCATGGCAGCGAGTGCTTCGGGCAGTTCGAGCTGTCCGGCATAGACGCGCCGCAAGGTCTCACGGTCTCCGGCTCGCGCCGCAGCCCTGCCTTCAGGCGGCGTGCCAAGCGTGCGGAAATGGCGATAGGCGATCCCTTCCTCTTGCAGCGAAGCAGCGAGGTTGGACTTGGAAAAGCCCGGTTTGCGCGATTGCGCCCGCGCACGAACATCGGCGAGCAGCTCTACCCCGTTCTGCTTGAGCAGGGAGATAAGCTCAGGCTGCACCGCCTGCTGATATCCGATGGTATAAATCTCGTGACGCATTGTCGCCTGCCCTCCTGCTACTTCAGCAGCACCAGTTCCTCTGCCATGGAGGGATGCAGCGCCACGGTGTCATCGAAGGCCTGCTTGGTCAGGCCCGCTTTCAGCGCCACGGCGGCAACCTGCAATATCTCGGGAGATTCCGGGCCGATCATGTGGATGCCCAGTACCTTTTCCGAAGCTTCATCGACAATCATCTTGTAAAGGCCACGTTCTGCGTGCGGCGAAAAGATGTTTTTCATCGGGCGAAAATCCGAAGAATAGACCTTCACATTCCCATATTGCTGGCGCGCCTGTTTTTCTGTCAGTCCGACACCGGCGAGCGGCGGCTGGCTGAAAACGGCGCTGGGAATGTGATCATAGTCGATCGTGCGCGGATTTTCGCCGAACACCGTATCGGCAAAGGCATGCCCTTCGCGAATAGCCACCGGGGTCAACTGCACACGGTCGGTCACGTCGCCCACAGCGTAGATGCTGGAGCAGGACGTGCGGTTGAATTCATCGACCTTGATCTCGCCCTTTTCGCCCAGTTCGACACCGGCGTTTTCGAGGCCGAGACCTGCAGTCTTGGGCGTGCGGCCCGTCGCGATCAGCACCTGGTCCACGCGCTGCTTGTTGGCGCCACCCAGATCGACGAGCAGGCAACCATCCTCGGTCTTTTCAACCGACTGGATCTGGCTATGCATCTTGAAATCGATCCCGCGGCCCATGGCGATATGCAGCATTCGCTCGACGATCTGCTCGTCATAGCTCCGCAAGATCCGGTCGCTGCGGTTCACCACGGTGACCTCGCTACCCAGGGCATTGAATATGCCTGCAAATTCCATGGCGATATAGCCGCCACCCATCACCATCAGGCATTGGGGCTGTTCTTCCAAATGGAATACCTCGTTCGAGCTGATGCAGTGTTCGACGCCGGGAAAATCAGGCATCGCAGGCCATGATCCGACTGCAATGAGAATGTACTTGGCAGTTATCTCGCGTCCGCTGGCAAGGCGGACACTATTCGGCCCGGCAATGGTAGCGCGTTCCGCATAGAGATCGACTTCGTGGCTCTCCAGCGTCTTGCCGTATAACCCCTCGAGCCGGTCGACATCGCCGTTCACGAAATCCCGCAGCGTCGGCCAGTCGAAGCTCTTGTCTGCTAAGGTCCAACCATAGTTCTCGGCATGGCCGAGTTCCTCGGCGAACATCGATCCATAGACGAGCATCTTCTTGGGCACGCAGCCACGGATCACGCAGGTGCCGCCGACGCGGTGTTCCTCGGCAATCGCTACCTTGGCGCCATGGCTGGCGGAAATGCGCGCGGCGCGAACGCCTCCCGATCCTGCACCGATGACAAACAGATCGTAATTGAATTCGGCCATAATGGCATGCTCCCTGATGCGCCCGCGCCACGCATATGGGCGGCCCGCCCCGCTTTGCCAACCAACGCGGGGAATAGCATTTCTTCGATCAGGTCGAAGGTCAGCTTTGCAGGAACAGGCTGAATTCGCGCAACAGTTCGAAACTGCGCATTTCGACCAGGCCCAGCTTGTCGGCCCGCATTCCTGCCCGATCCTGCATCATGCGCGTGGCAGCAAGCCTTACCGGCTCTGGCATGCCATAGGCACTGGCCAAGACGTCAGGCTGCTTTTCCAGCGGGCTGTCAAAAAGGAAATCCATTTCGCGCGGATGCCAGCCGAATCCGAGGAACACGAGACGTCGCGATCCGGCAATGGCTTTCCTGAGGCCAGTGACATATTCCTTGTGCTTCATCCGCTCGGAGGCTGCGTCGATGGCCGGGATGACGCCTTGCATGACATCCACATCATATTCGCCCCAGTCGGCGACGGGAAGTTCGTCGGGCTCCCATGGCAGGCGACCGACACTTCCCAGCGGGTGTGCGATATTCAATTTCTCTCCGACGATCTGGCGCGATTCTTTGAGTTTCATGCCGAATGCCGTGGTCATCATGTACGGCAGAAAGTGCTGCAACGAGCGATCGCGGCTGAAGTTTACGATGGCCAGATTGTCCAGGCAGCTTTCGACCTTGCCTTTCGGGACACCCGAAGTGACCAGTCGACCAAACTGGTAGAGCCAGTTTTCGGTCCCGCGCATGGGGAGCTCGCCATCATTATCCGCCTTGCGCTTCAGTGGTGACCTTGCCTCGCCCAGCAGGGTGAATTGCGCGATTGCCAACTTGGCCACGGCCAACGCCTGCTTGTCATGGGCATGCTGTTCCAGAACGCTCTCAAAGGAATCGGCGATCCGGGCAGAGGTGCGGACCCGTTCGGCGGCTGCCATCATGTCCATCGGATCGGCTTTGATCTTCTTGGCGTGGGCCTCAATCAGCTTTGCCAGCAGAGCCATATCATTGGTCTGCAATTCCGAACCTAATCGCGCAAAATCAAGCGCCTGCAGGATCCGGCCCAGAAGATCCGCGCTGCCCGGAAGGTCGAGTTCCTCACCCGCTCCGCTTCCAATAACAAGCGTCGTCTTGGTCCTGATCATCCGTTTTCGGCCCCCGAAAAGCAAAATACTCGAACCAGAGCGCTAGGCGCTCGTGGTTAAGATTTGCCTAGTATTACAACGCAACCTTAGTCGAACAGGCCTGCCGCCTTGAGCAGCGCGGTGGTGCTGGGATCGAACTCTACGCCGCCTGCCTCGATATCCTGGGCCATTTTCTTGCCAAGTTCTACGCCAAACTGGTCGAAGGGATTTATACCCATCAGCACGGCATTGGCGAATGTGCGATGCTCATGAAATGCTATGAGCGCCCCCAAAGTCGCTGGATCGAGATCGTCGCACAATATGGTCGCGCTTGGGCGATCGCCCGGAAAAGCCCGCGCCGGATCCTTGCCGTCTGGGCTCATGTTCCCGCCTGCCGTCAGCGCTGCACCCTGGGCAAAACAATTGGTCAGCAGAATGCGGTGATGTGCCGGGTCGAGCACATCGCCGGGCACGATGCTGGCAATGAAATCCACCGGTACCAGATTGGTGCCCTGGTGGAGTAGCTGGAACACCGCATGCTGCGCATCGGTGCCCACCCCGCCCCATGTGATCGGTGCCGTGGGGAAATCGACAGGATCGCCTTCGGCCGTCACGCTCTTGCCGTTCGATTCCATCTCCAGCTGCTGCAGGTAATCGGGCAGCAGGCCCAGGCGCTCGTCATAACAGAACACCGCGCGCGTCTGGCAGCCCCGTATGCGCGTGTAATACTGGTCGGCAAAGGCTGCTCGCAAAGGCAGGTTGGCGCGTCCGTCCGTATCGCGGAAATGCTCATCCATTGCGGCAGCACCAGCGAGCATGGATTCGAATTCCTCCCAACCAATCGCGATGGCGATGGGAAAGCCGATCGAGGACCACAGCGAGTACCGCCCGCCTACGCTTTCCGCGAAGGGCAATATGCGCGTTTCGTCAACGCCCCATTCCACGGCCTTTTCGGGTGCCGCGGTGAGCGCAATAACCCGTCCGGTGGGGTCGGACACGCCACCTTGTTCCAGCCACTTCAGTGCACTGGCGGCATTGGTCATGGTCTCGATCGTGGTGAACGTCTTGGACGCGACTGCCAGCAGTGTTGTTTGCGGATCGCAGGCGGCAAAGGCCTCCTCCAACGCGACACCATCGATATTCGAAACGACATGCACATCGACCAGCGGATCCTCGCGCGCCAGCGCATCCACCGCCAACGCCGGCCCCAGCGCCGATCCGCCAATGCCAATATGGATCAGGTGCTTCACATCTCCCAACGTGCCTTCGTGAATGGCTTCGACAAGGAACTGCATGCGGTCGCGCAAGGCAGCGGCTTCTTCGACGGAGGATTCCTTGCCAACGCCGCGCAAGGCGGAATGTTCTGCCGCACGGCCTTCGGTGGGGTTCACCACCTCGCCGGCAAAGAGCTTGCGGCGCATTTCTGTGAATTCGGAAACCTCCGCCAATTCCTCGAATTCGTCGAGATAGGCATCGGTCAAATGGGTCTTCGACCAGTCGAACAATATGCCGACCTCCCCGAGGTCCAAACGGGTGGACAGCTTTTCCAGACGCCCCGCATCTTCAGCAAACAGTTCGAGCAGGCTCGGGTCCTGATGCAGGGACAGCTTCTTCCAGACATGGTCGCGGGCAGTGTTCAAAGGGGATGCTCCTGCTTGGGGATTCGTCCCAAGGGCTAAGCGCTTGGTCGATCAATGCAAGCCTGCAATCGCCATTTTTCTTGACCTCGGCGGCACGTGACAACAAGACCCCGCTCCATGAGTGACAAACCCGAGAAAAAAGAAAGCCTGGGCAGCTTTGCCATCTTCTGCCTGAAGCTGGCCGTGATCGTGCTGGTCTTCCGCAGCTTCGTCTTCACCAGCTTTAACATCCCGAGCGAAAGCATGATGCCGCGGCTGCTGGTAGGTGATTATCTGTTCGCCGCCAAATGGCCCTATGGCTATTCATCGCGCTCATTGCCCTACAACGTGCCGTTGATACCCGGACGAATCTTCGCCAGCACACCCGAACGCGGCGACATCGTGATCTTCGAACATCCCATCGATGGAACCGACTACATCAAGCGCGTGATCGGCCTGCCGGGTGACCAGATTCAGATGATCGGCGGCGTGCTGCACATCAATGGTGCGGCAGTCCAAAAAGATCGGATCGAGGACCTCGTCCTGCCGACGACGGTAGACAAGGGCTGCGGTTCGGGCCGCTCGCATTTCACCCAGCCAAGCGCGGATGGCGGTTTCGAATGCCATTTCCCGCAATTCCGCGAAACACTGCCCAATGGCGTTTCCTACGAAGTCCTGGATTTCGGGCAGGCACCATTCAGCCGCGAATGGAACGTCTCGCCTGACAACACGGATACCTACATCGTGCCCGAAGGCCACTTGTTCATGATGGGCGACAATCGCGACAACTCACTCGACAGCCGCTTCCCCGCCGCAGCCGGTAATGGTGTCGGTTTCGTGCCCGAAGAAAATGTCATCGCCCGCGCCAGCTTCATGTATTTCTCTACGGATGGCCATGCGGATTGGATCAAGCCCTGGACATGGTTCACCGCCGCTCGCTGGGGCCGCATCGGCCGGGGCATATGAGCAAGCTCGAAGCAGCGACAAGACATTGGCTGGAAGGTCTGGGCTTCGCGATAGGTGATGAGGCGCTATGGTTTGAAGCGCTGACACATGGCAGCACAGGGGACACACGCGATTACGAGCGGCTTGAGTTCCTCGGTGACCGCGTATTGGGCCTGACCATCGCCGACTGGCTCTATCACCGCAACAACGGCGATGAAGGCAAGCTGGCGCAACGGCTCAATGCGCTTGTGAGCAGACAGAGCTGCGCCGCCCATGCACGCGAAATCGGCGTGCCTGCCCATGTCCGCCTTGGCAAGCAAGCCCGCGATGACGGTGCCGCGGAGAGCGACAATGTACTGGGCGACATCATGGAGGCGCTGCTGGGCGCGGCCTTTATCGAGATGGGCTTTGACGCCACGCGCGAGATCATCCGCAGCATCTGGATCGAGGCCGTGAAGGGCGAAGCAGGCCGATCCAAACACCCCAAGAGCGCGCTGCAGGAATGGGCCGCGGGCAATCAACGCCGCCCACCGGAATATGAGGTGGTCGAGCGCTCCGGTCCCGATCACGCCGCTCGCTTTACCGTGCGAGTGAGCGTACACAAGGTCGGCCAGGTGGAAGCCAGCGCCACCAGTAAGCGCGATGCTGAAGCGGAAGCAGCGCGGCTGTTTATGGAGAAATTCGGGTGACGCAAGATTCGCAAACACATTGCGGGCTGGTCGCCGTTATCGGCGCACCCAATGCGGGTAAGTCGACGCTGGTCAACCAGCTGGTTGGCCAGAAAGTCGCCATCACCAGCGCCAAGGCCCAGACTACGCGCGCGCGGCTGCTGGGCATTGCACTGCACGGCACAACGCAGATCATCCTCGTCGATACTCCGGGGATTTTCGAGCCGAAGCGGAGGCTCGACCGCGCCATGGTCAGTGCTGCCTGGGAAGGTGCACAGGAAGCCGATGCCGTGTTGCTGGTGGTCGATCCCGTCAAGCAGCGTCGCCACGAGCTGATGCCCCTGCTGGAAGTTCTCAAGAACCGGCCCGAACGCAAGATTCTGGTGCTCAACAAAGTGGACGTCAGTGCCAAGGAGAAGCTGCTCGAACTGGCGCAGGAATTCACCGCGCTGGTCGACTTTTCCGAAGTGTTCTTTGTTTCTGCACTCACCGGGGACGGCGTGCCCGAACTGAAGGACAGGCTGACCGCGCTGATGCCAGAGGGGCCGTGGCATTATCCCGAAGATCAAGTGTCCGACGCCTCGGAGCGCCTGCTTGCGGCTGAAGTAACGCGCGAACAGCTCTACCAGCAGCTGCATGACGAACTGCCCTATGACAGCGCAGTGCGGCACGAGAGCTATACCGAGCGCAAGGACGGCAGCGTGGAAATCCGCCAGCAGATCGTGATCGCCCGCGACAGCCAGAAGAGCATCGTGCTGGGCAAGGGCGGCAGCCGCATCAAGGCCATCGGCGAGGCTGCACGCAAGGAGCTATCCGAAATTCTTGGCGTGCCAGTGCATCTCTTCCTGCATGTGAAGGTGGAAGAGAACTGGGCCGAAAAGCGCGATATCTATGAGGAAATGGGCCTCGACTGGGTGAAGTGAACAGGTCCCTCAATCGAACCAATCACTTTGTCTGCAGTCCAAATTGCGACGACGGCAATCGCTCCCCCTGCGAAAAGGTCGATCAGGTAATGGCCTGCCACAATAGCTGAGAAGAACATCAACAGGTTGAGAACGACCATGGGCGGGCCCAGTTTGCCCACTCGCAGGAACCCCCACCCGAGCAACACGGCCGCAGCGGCGTGAAAGCTGGGAAAAGTGATGATGCCGGTCAGGGCTTGACGACCAATGATCCTCAACGTGCCATCACGCGCGCCGAAGAAGGTTTCCTGATATTCCAGGAAGAATGGCGGCATACCCGTGGCTGGAAAGAAGGGAAAAATGCACAGAATAATCGCAAGCGTGAGTCCCCAAGCAAACAGAAGTCGGCAGCCTCGACCGGTCATCCCGGCCGCATACAATATGGCAAGCAAGACATAAGGTTGGATGATCAGCGAGTGATAGACCTGCTGCGTTACCCAAAACAGCCCATCTCTGGACGCAACCCAATTGGCAACCTCGCTTCGGTTGAAGCCAAAGAACAGGTCGCGATCCAGCTCCGCCAGCCACTGATCGACCAGAGGCATGTTCGAGCTGGCCATAATCACGGCTGAAAGAGGCGCTGCCATACTGATCGCGGTAAACAGGGCAATCGACTCTATACCGGAGCCGATCCGCGTAATACCCAGCCCTCTGAGGACCAGACCAGACCCCGCGAGCGCCAGCATACCGAATATAGGACCGTTCAGTTCATCTGCCGCATATTGAAAGTCAGTCAGAATGACTGTGAAAGTCACAAATGCCGCCAAGATTCCCAAAATGCAGTAAGCTGGCAGAACCTGGGCAGGGAGCGCGCGCGCTCCATCGAACTTCAATCCCGAGAGGTCTCTCGGCGATGATGCAGCGGCAAGTCTCATGCGGCGCTTAGTGACGCCGCCTGGTTAATTGTGCGTAAATTGTCGTGTTTTTACAAATATTTGGATGGTTAACTGAGCTTAACCACCGCGCCGACAACAAAATGCGGGACCTTCGAAGCCAATCAGGAGCAAGGGCAAGTCACCCTGTCGCACTCGAAGAATTGTGCCCGTGGCAACGCATTCCATCGGGTTGCCATGGTAGGAACGGTGTTAAATCTACGTAAATTCGAAATATTTTCAGTTAGTTCCAGGCGGACTTGTGTCACGAAAATGATATCGCGTAAGGCTGCACAGCATCGCCACCAAGCATAGTGCGCAGGACACCAGCATCGGTGCTGCTCCCATGCCCAGCCCTCCAGCAAGAAGGATACCGACTGCGACCGCGCCAAAAGCCTGGCCGAGCAGGCGCGCAGTCGATTGCAGGCCCCCTGCTGCCGCGGCACGGTCACGCGGAGCGCGCCCCAACAACAAACGGGTATTGGGCGCAAAGAACAGCCCGAAACCCAATGCGGTAAAGGTCAGACGTAAGGCTATGCCGGTCTCGCCGGGATCGTTGGACATGAAACCAAGCGACAGTAGGCCAAGAACGGTAATTCCCAACCCGGTTACTCCCAGCTTGGTCGCCGCAATCCTGTCGCTCAACCATCCCGAAAGGGGAGAGATGATCAGCATGGTCAGGGGAAACGGTAACAGCAACAGGCCAACCGTCTGCGGATCATACCCCATTGCCTCCTGCATACGGAATGGCAGTGACAGCATCATGCTGGTCGCCGCAATAAAGCTGGTCATGCTGGCCAGTGCCGAAAGGCCAATGACCGGTCTGGAGAGCAGATCTACCGGCAGAACCGGAGCGGGATTGGCCCTTTCACGGCGAACGAGAAGGACAATCGAGACAAATCCGGCGAACAGGATCACTGCGCCAACCAGGGCTTGGCCATGCGTTGCCAGCTGCAAGCCACCAATTACCAGCAGCATGCACAGCGCACTCCAGGAGGAGCCGATCCAATCCGAAGGCCGTTCACGCGGTTCGGGAGTAGGTAGCGCCTGCCCAAGAACTAGCGATACGATGGCCAGCGGCGCTGCCGCGACAAACACCCACTGCCAATCGAAATTTCCGACGATATAGCCACCCAGCGTCGGCGCCAGTGCGCTGGAACTCGCCACGATAACGCTGTTCACACCCAAACCCGTTCCCAACCGGTTTGCGGGGTAGATATGCCGCAACATGGCTGCCGAGACGCTCAGTGCCATGGCCGCGCCCGTGGCCTGCAGGGCGCGTAACAGCAATAAGACCGGGAGGCTGTTCGCGAAGAGGCACAGGGCCGAAGCGACCATGAAGAGTATCTGGCCGTATTGGTAGAGGCGTCGATGCCCCATCCTGTCACCCAGACTGGAGAAAGGCAGTAACAGCATCACCAGCACCAGCTGGTAAACCGTCACCACATTGGTCACCACGGAGTTGGAAACGCCCAGGTCACGGGCGATGGTAGGAAGCGCGACATTGGCAATGGCCCCGTCGAGAACCAACAGCGACGTGCCGAAGCTGATCGCCGCTATAGCCCACCAGCGCCGCGGCAAAGGCAAGCCGGGATGCTCCTGCATGTGATCATCTGTGGATGTGGCGACCGAACTCATTCGTGCCGGATGCGCCCGAAATTGCGAAGCTTCAACCCCACGAAGGGATTTCTTGCCCGTTGTGAAGAAGCTATTGGGCTCCGAGTTGCGACAGCTTCGCGCGCAGAGCATCCTCATCGAAGGGCTTCACGATATAGTCATCTGCGCCGGCATCGATGCCGCGATGGATATCGGTCACCTCACCCTTCTGCGTGCAGAATACAACGGTTGGCACCTTGGCGGCCCTCACCGCGCGCAGGGCGCTGACGAATTCTATGCCACTCATGACCGGCATTTCCCAGTCGGTCAGGACCAGGTCTGGCATGTCCTGCTTGCAGCGGGCCAAGCCTTCCTCTCCATTTTCCGCCTCGATAACGCGGTAGCCGAGGCCCATGGCTATCTTCTTGGATATCTTGCGTACAACCCGGCTGTCATCGACAATCAAGCAGGTCTTTCCGCCCACAGTCTCTGCCGCGTGGCCGGCACGTCGGGCCTTGGCCTGGCGGACGATCGCATCCGTGCCAGTTGCTTCGGGAGCAGGGGAGCTCCCGGCAGGTTGACGATCTTCTGACTGATCGTTGGAAGCATGGCGATCATCGAAATCCTGTGGTGCAAGCGGATCCACCACGCCGGGATGACGTTCCCGGCTTGCTTCCGCCAGCTTGTCTGCCAGCGTCTTGGCTCCACCCCCATGCGATTGTGCACTGGGGCCGTTGCTGCGTTTGATCAGATTCCTAATGACGCATACCCCTCATGCATGACTTCGGATTCGTCTTCTTCACCGAAGAGATCTTCAGGAACAATTTCATCAACGACTGTCGGAGCTACGATTTCTTCCTCGACAATCGGGGAGGAGGAATCCGCTTCTTCATCCGATGTCATCCGGACATGGATGTATGGAACCCACAGGTCGCCGAAATCAGCTTTCTGATACCACACGTCCATCACATCGAAGCTGGCCCACATCCCGTCGGGTCCGCGCAAGCGCAGGCCCTCTCCGATGCGTGGCACCGCAGCAAAGCGGATGCGCTCCTGAGACTGGTTGGTTTCGTTCTGGACTTCGATTTCTATCACGCGACCTACCCTCGACTTCAGGGGCGATCTTAAGAGGCACTGTTTACCAAATTACCAACGATGCGCGGTGAACTATCTACCTATTGAAATGGTAAAGAAAAACATGCTGAATCGGGTCCGCGTGGGTGTACCGTCCCGCCGTTTCGCGTTCACCGAATCCTACTTCGCAGCAGCCTTCTTCTTGGCCGGGGACTTTTTGCGAGTCTTCCTTTTGGGCGGTCCCTTGGCCGCTCTCGCGGTGATCAATTCGATCGCCTGTTCCTCGGTGACATCCTCGGGTTTGATGTCCTTGGGAATGGTCGCATTGGTGCTGCCATCGGTGACATAGGGGCCATAGCGTCCGGGCATCACCTTGATTTCACCGCCAGAATCCGGATGTGCGCCGAAGGTCTTGATCGGCTCGGCTTTGGCGCGACCGCCGCCTTTACGATTTGCAGCTTCGGCAAGCAGTGTGACCGCTGCGTTCATGCCGGTTTCGAACACGTCACGGGTACCGGAAAGCTTGGCGTATTTACCATCATGTTTGAGGTATGGACCGTATCGCCCGATGGCCGCTTCGATCGGCAAGCCGGTTTCCGGATGGTCACCGATAACACGTGGCAATGCCAATAGTTTGAGCGCCCATTCGAGGTCGAAATCGTCGACATCCTTGGGAATGGAGGCGCGCTTGGCCTCCTTGCCCTCACCCATCTGTACATAGGGACCGAAACGACCCGTCTTGCGCTCGACATTCTGCCCGGTTTCAGGGTCCTGCCCCATCACGGCATCATCCGAGCCATCTCCCTCGCCCGGCTGGCCGAATTTACGACGAAACGTGCACTCAGGATAATTCGAACAGCCGATAAAGGCACCGAAACGCCCGCCGCGCAACGCAAGACGCCCTGCTTCGCGACCTTCGGCGAGGCATTTCTGGCACACGCGCGGATCGACGCCTTCTTCGGTCTGGGGAAACAGGTAATCGTCGAGATATTCGTCCAGCACTTCGGTAACTTCTGATGGAAGCCGCTCCATCACCTCATCCGCCTTGGGCTTGAAGTCCTTCCAGAACTGGCTGAGCAGGCCTTTCCAGTCTTCGCGCCCGCCTGAAACTTCGTCGAGCTCGTCTTCCATGCCCGCAGTGAAGTCATAGGCGACATAGCGGGGGAAGAAGCGTTCGAGGAATGCTGTCAGCAGTCGCCCTGAATCCTCTGCGAAGAAACGGTTTTTCTCCATCCTGACGTAGTCTCGATCGCGCAAGGTCTGGATGGTGGAAGCATAGGTCGATGGGCGGCCGATACCCAATTCCTCCAGCCGCTTCACCAGGCTCGCTTCGGAAAAATGCGGCGGCGGCTGGGTGAAGTGCTGCGTGGCGTCGACCTGCTTCTTGGCCGGCACATCGCCATTGCGCATCAGCGGCAGCAGGCCGTCCTCGTCATCCTCGGGCTTCTCGTCGCGCCCTTCGCTATAGACCGCCATGAAACCGGGAAACTTCACGACCTGCCCAGTGGCGCGCAATTCGTTCTGGCCCGTACCGTCGCGCATAGTGATCGTGGTGCGCTCAAGCTGTGCGGCAGCCATCTGGCTCGCCATTGCGCGCTTAAAGATGAGATCATAAAGTTTGGCCTCATCCCCTGAACCGGCACGGTCACGACTGAAATCGGTCGGACGGATGGCTTCGTGCGCTTCCTGCGCATTCTTGGCTTTGGTCGAATAGAAGCGCGGCTTTTCGGGCATGTAATTCGCGTCATAGCGACCGGCGATGGCATCGCGGCAGGCAGCAATCGCACTGCCATCCATCTGCACACCATCGGTACGCATGTAGGTGATCGCACCCGCCTCATAGAGCGACTGTGCACAGCGCATGGTGTGACTGGCGGAAAAGCCGAGCTTGCGTGCGGCTTCCTGCTGCAACGTCGACGTTGTAAACGGCGGAGAGGGATTGCGTTTGAGCGGCTTGGTTTCCACCCCTTCTACGGTAAAGCGCCCCTCCTCCACCGCCATTTTCGCTGTTTCGGCGGTACCCTTATCACCGATGCTCATCTTCTCGAGCTTGTCGCCGCCGTATTTGACGAGCCGTGCCTCAAACCCCGTCCCGTCATGCTCCATCTGCGCGGTGACCGACCAGTATTCCTCAGGCCTGAATACCTCGATCTCGTGCTCGCGCTCGCAAATCAGCCGCAGGGCGACCGATTGCACGCGGCCTGCACTCTTGGCTCCTGGCAGCTTGCGCCACAGCACCGGGCTGAGCGTGAAGCCGAACAGGTAATCGAGCGCGCGGCGCGCCAGATAGGCGTCGATCAGGTCCTGGTCGAGTGCGCGCGGATGTTCCATCGCGCCCGTCACGGCCGCCTTGGTGATGGCATTGAAAGTGACACGCTCGACATCGGCGGGCAGCGCCTTGCGCTTCTTGAGCAGGTCCAGAACATGCCAGCTGATCGCTTCGCCCTCGCGATCGGGGTCGGTAGCGAGAATCAGGCGATCCGCTTTCTTCGCCGCATCGGCGATGGCCTTCACCTGATCGCGATTGCGCTTGTCGGCATAGACTTCCCAATCCATCGCGAAGTCCTCGTCAGGCCGCACGCTGCCATCCTTGGGCGGCAGGTCGCGGACATGACCGTACGAGGCGAGGACCTTGTAGTCCTTGCCCAGGTATTTCTCGATGGTCTTCGCCTTGGCGGGCGATTCAACAATGACAAGCTGCATGATCTGAAAAGGTGGTCCCTACACGTGTACGTACGCGCGAGGGTGAATCGACCCGGGCAGATTCGTCAAGCGGTCAGTTAAATGAATTGCCATCTCGGCAGATAATAATGCTCAATCGAAAGTCTCACTAACCTCTCTTGCCGCCACGATCAGGCCATAGAGCACGACCGAGAGGGAAGAGAAGATCACCGTCATCACCGCAGCCGAGACCTGTGACACAACCAAGCCAAGGATCGATTCCTCACCAAGGAAGGACGGCGCGGCAAACGAGATGGCAAAGAAGATGATTGTCATAGCCAGTCCAGCAATGATGATGGGAAACTCATTACCCCTCGTCTGGTTCCAGCTTTGGCCAAGCGATTCCATCACTCCGCCGCCGCGGCTGATGAACAGAGGTTGGGCCACGCTCCAACGTGCCATGACGATCAGGCCCGGGATTATGATGAGGACAAACCCCAGACCGACGCCGAGCGTATAGAGGATGGACAAGCCAAAAAATGGCACAATGTGGCCGCCTTCGCCTTTGTCCTTGAATCCGGTCTTCTTGAGCAGAATCCCAATCAGGAAGTAGTTGACGAGTACGCCGGCGATAATGGCCATGCCCGTTAGGCCCAACTGCTGCGTCACGGCAGTCCTACTTTGCCCCAGATAAGTCATGCCGGCATTGATCGCGCCGATCACAACAATGAAAAGTAATACGGTTGCCCAGTTTTTCTCAAGGACATCCAGCGTCTTGTTGATCAAGACGCCAATCTTCAATTCGCGTGCAGGTGCGATAGCCATGTCGATCCTTCCTCCACTACGTCCCGCGCACAACCTCTCAGGATCGAATGCGGAGTCAAGCGACAAGCGACACACGACCTCCCGCATGTCGCTGTAAACGGCCTGCAATCTCAAGTTCGAGCAACGCCATATGCACCGCGCCCGTTGCCTGGCCACTTTGCCGCACGACTTCATCCACGGCGACGGGGGCAACGGTTAGTAGGCCGGCAATATCGCAACTGTCCGCCGCATCATCTTCCGGCCCGATCTCGTAATCGAAGGCTGGCTGCGCCTCGCGAAAGGTCGATTGCGGCGTGCCGTCGAAGTGGGACAGCAATTCCACCACATCCTCGGGCGATTGCACC